>WFZT01000073.1 GCA_015489415.1 Caldifarciminota bacterium
TCCTATATCTGCTTAAATACAACACCACATCTTGCGGTGAGTATTTCTTCAAAAGCCCCTTCTCAAGCAATAAATGATAAATCTTGTAATAATATACAAGCGCAAGATAGTTTATAAACATCCAGCACTCCATTGAATAACTTGACCTCATATAGCTCTTGTCCGCCATCAAAATGTTCTTCAACGTATCAAATAATATCTCTATTTGAACCCTACTCTTGAAATACTTATATACCTTCTCCGCTGTTAAATCCCTCCTGTTCGTTAGTAACGCTATTGTCCCAAACCTCGGCAACTTCTTGTAAAACCCCTCCTCTGTATATCCATCCTCTGGATGTGTCTCTATCCTCATTAAATAGTCCTCCTCTTCCTCCACCTTTAGCCTCTCATCAAGGTAAACCCACAACGGAGGCTCTACGCCTTTGACCCTGTAATACCAAATATATCTACCATTGAATTTGAAATACCCGTCAAACTCTTCCCTTCTACCACTCTCCAATACTCCATAATCTATTAACTTATTATTCCTCCTCAAAGGCAAAATATAATCGATACCCTTCTCTTCAAATAATTCAACATTCTTCCTTGAATAAAAACCCTTATCCCCTATGACTATCACATCTTTTACCCCGCTCTCCTCTATCGTGGCCTTCATTGTTGATACATCCCTTACACTCCCAGGCAATACCCTGTAAAATAATGGAAACCGACGATTAAACGAAAACATGAATAAAAGATTTACCTGAGGATTGAAATTAAACTCCCTGTTGTATCCCCTCTCTGCAATACTCATACTTCTTGATAAAGAAAATATATGCGTTAAATCAATAAGAAGATTTTCACCTTCGGTTACAAATCTTCTTAAAAACTTTACTATCCTTTCCCTATCTCTCCCAACCTCTTCAAAAAGGGTATGCAGTACTTTATCACTTAACCTCGCCCCTTTGATCTCTTCCGATAGCCAACTATCCTCATAGTAAATCCTCATGTTCTTTAAAGGAGAATTATGCATAAACCTTATTGCCGAGAGGATAAATATTTCTTTCCACCATTGAGGGAATATTTCTTTTAGGCTATCTATTATTTCCCTGTTCTGATGAATTATAAGCTGGCTTGCTCCGTACTCTTTTACAGTGGAGGGGGTGCTACGTCTATACTTGGGTTCTTTAAGTCCTTCTGGTGTTATTACACCCAAGTATTTTTTAGTAATTTTTCTTGGTCTACCTAATTTGCTATCCCAGACACTTGTGACTTCATAGAGGTAGTAGTTATTGCCGATCTTATGGATGGCAGTTCCTTTTTTCTTATGTTTAGTGACCCAGTCAGGATACTTGCTCATATTACTTAATAAGTAATATAAAGCAAGGTGAATATTTTGTCAAGGAGTAAGGAAAGGAAGAAGGGAATTAGCTGTAAAGTAGGGCAAAAGAGAGATTTGAATTTTGGAGTCAGTATTGCCTTGAGAAAAATATTACTTAATTTGTACGGAGTTAGGGTTTAAACTCTTCATCGTTAATCTCCAGAGCAAATTTCCAGAAATTCAGGTTGAGCCTATCAAAACGAAACCAATAGGCCCAGAAAACTTCTCTTAACTTTTCCAATCCATAAGTTTTTATAACTTACTTTGGTGAATCAAACATCATCCGTTGGAAGATGATCACATCCTGATTTTGCTCACCAGCCTATGAGAAATTCATTGCTTAATTATAAAGTTTTTTAAGCGGAATCCCCATTCTCATATCTCTTGGTGGAGTGGATAGTTAGGCTAAAAGAACTGGCAAATTGATCGAAGCAGAGGAGATGTTAATTTCCGAGTATCCATTTCACTGCGGATATACATTCTATATCCTAGATTTTGCCGTCGTAATTCCAGGTTATAATTAACCTTCTCGCGTTATTGAAGATTTTTTTAGCTTTCAGAATTCCTTTAATCTCTCTATCCTCAATCTCCTCTAACGTTGTGGCATGTGTTACCTGCATTAGTTCACTTACCTATTTTGGGGTTTCAGAACCATGCAAAAAGTTAAATCTTTCCAATGCCATTGGAAAGATTTTGGAAAAGTTTCCAATGGGAGTGGAAACTTAAGATAAGTTGACTGGAGCTCTGGGTTTTACAGAAAGAGTTTATCCATGAAGGAATTGAAACACTTTGAACGCGATAATTTTCTCCAGGCAATACACAGAGAACGGCTCTAAAATTTTCAAAATCTCAAGCGGGATGCTTTTATTTTTCATCTCTTGCCGAAGCTTGTGTATGAGAGGGATTGATTGGTTTTTTATAAAAAATTTCAGATGTGGCCCCTCTCCTTACCTCTCCCCGCAAAAAATTCATGCGGGGAGAGGAGATAGGTGGAGATTACTTTAGAAAATCTTTGAATTTTTCGAACACGCTCAGGAAGCTATTGGTACTTTGGCCACAGTGGGTTTAAATTTAAAGGTTGATAGACGTGAGTTTCCCTGCCATATATTTAAGGCAGGATGGAGGAGCGATGAGGCTCGATTTATATCTTAAAAAAGTTTTGATATTCAAGTCCCGTTCGCAGGCTCATGAAGCCTGTAAGAAGGGACTTGTTACATTAAACAATGCACGGGCTAAAGGATCAATGAACGTTCATCCCGGTGATGTAATTACCGTTGATTTTCCCGGCATGTTCATGAAGTTCAAAGTCCTTGAAATTCCCAAGGGTAACGTTTCAAGAAAAGACAGAGAAAAATATTACAGGGTACTCGAAACCAGGAAGAAGGAGATTATCAAAGAGCGATCACAATTCATGGAATGGTTGATGGGCGATGAGTTTGAATAAAATCAATGAAAGTGTTTATATTCTTGAAGGGGCGGTGAATATCAGCGTTATCCTTGGAGATGAAGGGGCACTTGTCATTGATACAGGACTTGGAGATTCGGGTGCGAGAAAGGTTCGTAGGTGGCTTGATGGAAATGGCATCAGACCCTGTGCTATCATAAATACCCACTCTCATGCGGATCACTTTGGTGGCAATGCATTTCTCCTGAAAAAGTATCCAGAACTCCAGGTTTTTGCCCCCGCGATAGAGGACGCTTTTATTAAATACCCTGTGCTTGAGCCCGTGTTCCTTTTTGGGGCAGAGCCACCCGAGAGTCTCAAGACCGGATTTCTTATGTCCCCACCCTCTAAAGTTGATGAAATTATTGAGCCCGGGAGTTTCGAAATTTGTGGCCTGAATTTAACATTTGTCCCACTTCCCGGACATTCTTTCAACCAGATGGGTGTAATTTTTGAGGATGTTTTCTTCTCCGCAGATGCCCTGTTTGTTGAAGACCTTATCGAAAAGTATGGGATTCTCTATTTTGTGGATTTTGAGAAGTCCATTGAGACACTTGAAAAATTAAAAGAATACCGAGGGTTAAAATTTATTCCGGGGCACAGAAGAATTGAGGGGGACGTGGTTGACGTCATAAATAAAAATTTGAGGCACTTCGAAAGTGTGAAATCAACCGTGCAGAAATGCCTAACACACGCAAATCCTATAAGATGTGCATTTGAAAAATTTGGGATTCCCAAAAATCCAGTAAATAGAGCTCTATCACTTGTTTCTATAAAGGCTACTCTACGGGCTTTAAATGTTGATTTCTTTGAGTTGATTTGAATTTTGGATTTTAATCGGAATGCCCCCTCCCTTGTGATCCCTCCCCCACAAGCGTAGCTTGTGGGGGAGGGAGGTGCTTTTAGAGGGCGCGGGGAGAGGTTGAGCGATAGACAACACCTTGAAAATTTTCAATCAAAGTCCATCAGTCTCCCGCTCCCGCTTAGACGGTTAGGGTTGGGGTGAGGGGTATTATCTTAATTTTTCAGGATTCCAAGTGGGTTACCGCAATGGTTACTCAAGCTTGCTTCTCAAGAGAGGAGGACAAGTCTCAGCTGCCTTTTCCTCATCCCCTCATCTCCTTGAGTTCCTGATAGAGGCGTTCGATTTCCCCTGAAGGTGTGAGTTCATAGAGGCTCATCAGTCTTTCCCGGTAGATATCATAGATTTTTAATGCTTCGCTGACCCTATTTAGGGATTTCAGCAGTTTCAAATACATGATCACCAGCTCATCATCAGTTGGGTCCTCAAAAAATGCCTTATATAAATAAAAATCGGCGAGCTCAACCTGACCGCTTTCTATCAATAATTCAGCATATTTTCTCACCCCGGCAATAAAAAGTCTTCTCAGTCTGATTCTTTCAATCTCTGCCCAGGATTGGTACTTTTCTTCCTCCAGATATGGTCCCCGGTAGAGTTCGAGCGCCTTTCCAAGCTCATCCATAGTCCTTTCCCGGGGTCCAGGATTGGCAAGCCCACTTTGAATTAGTTTTTCAAATCGATCCACATCTACATACCCGCTCTCTCCCGGGAAAAAGCCGTAAGAGCCTCCCTTCCACCTGATGAAATCTGACTTCTCATTCTTCAACTTCCACGGCTCCAGTATCTTTCGTATGTAATTCAGATATACCCTCAATCGCGAGGCCGAAGAATCAGGCGGCTCACCTGGCCAGAGACTTTCCATGATGTAATCCCTCTTGAGCCATTTGTTTCTGTTTGTTATAAAGAATTTTAGAACCTCAAGGGCCATAGGTCTTTCCCATGATTCCTCGGGTATCTTAAAGTTCCCGATCCAGAGCTCAAATCTTCCGAAGGTATAGATTTTTAAGGGCGATGACTGCGTATAAATTGTCCTGAGCTCAAAGTAGTCATTTTTAAGCTCAGGTGTGATTTTAGATGATATGTAGGTAAAAACCTCAGGCGGGAATTCCTCATACTTCAGGATGCTCATATATCTCTTTGGCTCAACAAATTTCGAAATTGTGCGATATACCTCCTGCCGCCTTGTTCGTAGCATAAATTTCAAAAACTCCGGGTCGTCCCTGAATTTCTCGATGCAATCGCTGACCACTGGTTTCATCTCATCCCAGTGAACCGTGATATCTCCTATCACCTTACCCTTTTCCTTCACCATTTTGTGACAGAGTTGTGATGCTTTTTCTTTATGGCCTGCCCTGTATGAAAGTCCAATCAATATTGGAAGAAATCTACTCCAGCCCAAATAGGCTTGCATGTCAGATTCAGCAAGTGTTACGTCTTTATTAAGTTTTGCAAGGATAAGCTTTTTGAATAATGCCGCGGCTACATTCACAGATGAAGTTTCAACTTTCCAGGTGCTAAGGGCTTTTTCAACAGTCTCGAGTGCCTTCTTGTAGTTTCCGAGTTTGTAGTAAGTTTCAGCCAGCGCCACATAGTAATTGGCAGCAAGCTCGCGATTTTCAAGACTCGCAACCTCATCTTTAATTTCGGTTAGAATGTTTAATGCCTCTTTTGCATTTCCACCTACCAATTCGGCAAATGCGAGGGCAATGTGAAGGTGAACATTAACGTCAGGAATCCTGCCACACTGTTCCTTTATAGCCTCGTCGAAGTATTCTTTACTGCTTTTCAGGTCACCCAGGGTCCCATGATTAATCACAAGATTGGCAAGCATGTGACACAGGGAGTTTTTCCATCCATAACGTCGAGCCAGTGAAAGGGACTTTTGCGCGTATTCAAGTGAATTCTGAAATTCCCCCAATGACCAGGTTATCACCGAAAGGTTGCCCAAAATTGCAGAAACAAGTGCAAAATTCCCGCGTTCCTTTGCTGCGTCAAGGGCTTCCTTAAGGATGGATCTTGCGTTTTCGAGCTCTCCCTTGAACCAATATATTCCACTAATATCAAGGAGTACGGAGGGGAAATATCGTGTATCTTTCAGACCCTCCTTTGCCTTTTCCAGTTTTTCAAGAGCTTCATCGAAATTTCCTCTCCTTGTCAATATAAAACCAATAGCCCAGAGCCCATGTGGTACCCATTCATCAAATTCCATAAGTTTATGGGCGTAAAATTCAGCTTCGTCAAGATGGCCGATGAGCCTGTGGGCATGGGCGAGAACCATAAGTGCCAATGGTTTTTTTAGAATGGCTTCTTTATCCAGACTTTTTAAGGTCTCAATAGCCCCGGAAGGGTTGTTTTTCTCAACAAGCTGTTTATAAGCTTCTTCAACTTTTTGCATTGTGAAAATATTAAAGTCTTAAGCAGCAAAATTCATCATTCATTAAAGCCTCATACTTTAGCTTGTTGTGCTCTATACCGAGTGGTTTATCTGTGTAAAAGTGTGATACAAGAACCGGCCCGGTATGGTAAATTCCTTGAAATGTAACCCCTCTCCTTCCATCCTTCCCCCGCAAACAAATTTATGCGGGGGAAGGAAAGAGTTATATTCATGAAGCTTTAGTATATTTCGAGACTCAACAGAGCAATCAATAATCCTCTAAGTCAGGTTATTTTAACAGATTAATAAATTTCCCCATTGGTGGGAGAGGTCCTCAGTAATTTCTTCCCTTTGGCTCTAAGAACGACATTCCGTTTTTGGGATTTTGAGGGGTTACCGGGCAACTATCCTTTAATACTTGAAAACCGAGTTGGTACTGGATGGTATTCTCTATTTAAATGGGGGTAACGAATAGAACTATTTGAAGTTTATCCAACGAGTTGAGAGAAGGACAGACTTTGTCGATGGGCACTGCTTTATGTTTACGCATTAAACGGGGGCGGGTGAATCGAAGATTCACCCGCCCCCCACAAAATCACTTCGTATAATCGTAGAATCCCTTTCCACTCTTTCTCCCAAGCAGACCCGCGGCAACCATTCTCCTTAAAAGCGGTGCGGGACGATACTTGGGATCACCGAGGTCTCTGTGCATGACCTCAAGGATGAAAAGCACAACATCAAGGCCAATGAGGTCTGCAAGGGCAAGAGGCCCCATTGGATGGTTGGCTCCAAGCTTCATCACTTTATCAATATTGTCTCTATCCGCCACACCCTCCATCAGAGCGTAAATTGCCTCATTAATCATGGGCATGAGTATTCTATTTGCCACAAAACCCGGATAGTCATTCACAAGCGCAGGGTCTTTCCCTAACTTTTTAGAAAGGTCAAGGATAACATTTATCGTTTCGTTTGATGTGAGCTGCCCCTTCACCACCTCCACCAATTTCATCACCGGCACAGGATTCATAAAATGCATTCCCGCCACCTTATCAGGCCTCTTTGTCACCGCTCCAAGCTCAGTGATTGATATCGATGACGTGTTTGATGCGAGTATAACCTCGGGCCTCGTGAGTTCATCTAATTTCTTAAAAATGTCCTTTTTAAGGTCCTTATTCTCAATAACTGCCTCCACTAC
Source organism: Caldifarciminota bacterium (assembly GCA_015489415.1). GTDB lineage: Bacteria > Hydrothermota > Hydrothermia > B15-G9 > WFZT01 > WFZT01. The sequence goes on from WFZT01000073.1 coordinate 7,236, forward strand.
AAAATCCACGTCCTTCACCTGCTCCATGTTTGTCGTGGGAAGAATCCTCGCAAGGGCAGCCTTCTTCTCGTCCTCGGTCAGTGTTCCCTTTTTAATCTGTCTGTCCATATTTTTTGAGATGGTCTGGAGTGCGCGCTCGAGGTACTCGTCCTTTATATCAACTAAAACTACATTGTATCCATACTGGGCAAAAACATGGGCAATGCCATTCCCCATGGTACCTGCACCAATTACGGCAACCTGCTTAATATCCATATTGAAACCTCCTTTTTAATGAGCATTCAGGGAAATTATAATATTCGTGACCGGAACTTAACAACTACTCCCATTCAATGGTGGCAGGGGGTTTGGATGTAATATCAAATACAACCCTGTTTATTCCTGTGATTTCATTAACAATCCTGCTTGAAATTCTCTCCAAAACTTCATAGGGTAGCTTTGCCCAATCTGCTGTCATTCCATCAACAGACGTTACAGCCCTCAATGCCACCACATACTCGTAAGTTCTTTTATCCCCCATTACTCCTACGGTTTTGATGGGGAGTAACACCGGGAATACCTGCCAGAGCTCTTCGTACAACCCTGCGTTTTTGATTTCTTCTTCAATAATTAAATCTGCCAGCTTGACAAGTGAAAGACTCTCCTCGGTCACCTCTCCGATGATTCTGATTGCAAAGCCAGGACCGGGAAAAGGATGACGGCTGATTAGTTCATCGGGCATACCAAGAATTTTGCCAATCTTCCTCACTTCATCCTTAAAAAGCATCTTGAGGGGCTCGAGGAGTTTAAAAGGTAGCCAATCGGGCAGTCCGCCGACATTGTGATGGGATTTGATGGTCTCAGAGGGGCCCACCACCGGTGTTGATTCAATCACATCCGGATACAGGGTCCCCTGAGCGAGGAATTTGATCTTATCCTTAAGCTTCAGGGACTCGTCTCGAAAAACTTCAATGAATTTTTCGCCGATAATCTTTCGCTTTTCCTCAGGGTCTTTTACGCCTTTCAAAGCATTCAAAAATATTTCGCGTGCATCGATTATTCTTAAGTTTTTCAATTGTCCGAAAAATTTTTTAATCCTTTCCGTTTCTCCGATCTTGAGCAGCCCTGTGTCGATAAATATGGGGTAAAAATTTTCGCCCACCGCCTTTGCAAGCAGATAGGCAACTACAGAAGAATCAACGCCGCCGGAGAGGGCAAGGATTACTCCGTTGCCGTCCACTCTTTCTCTGATTTCTGCAATCATAGTCTCAACATAATTTTCCAGCTTCCACTCACCCTTTGCCCCGGCTATCTCGTAGAGGAAATTCCGAATGATTTCAGTTCCGTACTCCGTGTGAACCACCTCGGGATGAAACTGAAGGCCGTAAATTTTTCTTTTCTCGTCTGAGATCGCAGCGTATGGGGAGTTGGCAGTGCGGGCAATAACACTGAAATTTTCAGGGATTGATAGAACCCTATCCCCATGACTCATCCAGACGCGGAATTTTCTTACACCGCTCCGCCCCCCACGCACTTCGTGCGTGGGGGGCGGAGTAAGGTGGGGGGTATCTTCATTTCCCTTGTAATCCTGTGCTTTTAAATCGGGTATATTCCTAAAAAGTGGTGAATCTTTGATGATTTCAAGCTCAGCAAATCCATATTCCTTTTCGCCTGCCGGAGCAACCTTACCACCTAACACGTGGGCAATAATCTGAAGGCCGTAGCAAATTCCCAGAATGGGCTTCCCAATCTCAAAGATGCGTTTATCCGGCAGGTATGGCCTTTCATCGTAAACACTACCTGGCCCGCCGCTGAGGATTATGGCGATTACATCGTCACCTATCTGGTCGGGTGAGATGTTGTAGGGAACAATCTCCGAATAGACGTTATTCTCCCTAACTCTGCGGGCAATGAGCTGCGTGTACTGTGAGCCAAAATCCAGGATGATGACCTTTTCCATAAGTTCCTAATTTTAATGCAAATTGACGCGTGTAAGCCATTGATGGGATTTGTTGTGAAGCTCGTCGGTTTTGTGAGGGAAATCTTTAAGCTTTCAAGTGGAATGCCCCCTTTACTTTGCGCCCCCGCGCTTCGCGCGGGGGCGCAAAGTTTTTTGTTAGTTAAAGAAATACAAGCCTCGCTTATGTGGGAAGGTATTTTCGACACACAAACTGAGCTTGCCGGTTTGGATATCTGATTACTTAGCCCATGATTGTAGGTTTATTAATTTGAGCTGGCGTCAAGAAACCCTTCCTCTCCCCACATAAATTCTTTGCGGGGAGAGGTTAGGTGAGGGGTTACAACTTGAAATTTATTAAATTTCTACGAAACTCCCAATCCCGTTTTTTTGCGGAAGGATATTATTTTTTCAATCGATAGTGGGAAATTGAAAAAGAGAGGTAGGAGAGGGGCGGCCCTTCGGGCCGCCCCTCTCCTACCCGGGAGGTGACCTATCACCCAGAGGAGATGCTATTCTCTAACTTCAAGATACTTAACAATCTGCGAACCCTTGGCATTCCCAAGCTCAACACTTGATGTATCCCCTGTTGCAGCGTCGATGATCCATAGATAGTTGGCATCAGTCCAGCTTGCTACAGCCACATAAATCTTTGAAGCATTTAAGTTAACATCAATTCCCATGAACCCCATACTTGCCGGTGCATCTGTGTATGTATTCAAAACCTGCATTGAAGAGAGATTAACCACCGTGGGGTAATAGGTGTAACCGGTTAAATAGGCTTTGCCGCCTTTTACAACCAGGGCTCCTGGAACTCCGGTAAGTGCAAGAGTACCAGTTACTGCGAGACTATGCGGATTGATTTTCCAAAGATTTCCTCCTCCCGTTGTGTAATCACCGCCTGCAACAATGATATTACTGCCGTCGTCAGCGATAAGCGTTGGATTCACAAAGAGAGCGAGGCTATCAAGCTTCTGCAGGTTTGTATTGAAGACATACAGATAGCCTGTGTCCGCTGTGTAAGTTGTAAGATCGTAAAAGGATGCCACGACATAGATTTTCCCGTTGAAAAACGTTATCCCCGCAGGAGCTATTCCTGCATCAGCAGAGTCTACAATCGCTCCTGAGGAATTTAGCTTGTAAACCCTGTTGTACGTGTAAGAAGTTACATAAAAGTTTGAACCATCCCAGGCAATATCCCATGGATTAGAGCCCTGAGGCATCACAAAGCTATCGACGACTATATTTGAGTGATAATCAATCTTCTGGATAGTTGGTATTCCCTGGAAGCCAGAGTTTACAAGATAGAGGTAGTCTCCGAACTTTTTGAGGGAGTTAGGCGTATTCCCTGTCACAATAGCATTTGTGTCCAGTGAGTCCGTTTCAACGTTGAATATATCTATTGTTTCTGAGCCACCATTTACGATGTAAACAGCTTTATACTCAAAGACCGGTGGTGGCACTATCAGGCTTTTTGTACATGATGTTGCCACGGCAAGCACAATTACCATCAATGCAAGTACTCTCTTCATTTTACTCCTCCTTTTAGAGTTTGGTGGTTATTTTTACCCTCCATTCCCTTCCCGGCGCCGGGTATCCTCTAACGAGGGTGTAATACTTATTGGTTAAATTTGTGACACTAAATTCAAGAGTGTTTGCCCCTGCAGGAATCTTTATCCAAAGATTTACGATTGTAAAAGGTTTGAGTATCTTTGGACCGCTCAACCTCTCGTACCGCTCCCCTTCGTGATTTATGGTGATGAATAAAAAGCCACTCCCAAACGATAGATTCCAGGAATTGAGCGGATAATAGATGAGGTTGACAGGTGAGTAAATTCTATCCAGATACTCAAAGGAAAATTTTGCGAAGTATTGGCGAAATTTAAGGTTGATTCCACCATCTATACCGTAAATGGAAACGTTTTGAAGGTTTAAAGGCGACCATTTCCCGTTGGCTCCCGGTGCCCACTTAATGAGGTCGCGGTAGTTTCTCCAGAACCTTGTTATGAAAATTTTTAGGAACTTGAACTCCCGTCTGAAGCCTACCTCATACTCCTTCAAATATTCGGGTTTGAGGTCTGGATTCCCAACAGCATAGGGTGTGGATGGCCAGTAAAGGTCATTGTAAGTGGGCAGTCTGTACCCGGTAGAATATGAGACGTATAGCCCGGCTTTACTTGAAATTCCCATAAAAATGGATGGGTTTAAGCGGCGAGACTTAAACCAGTAATCTGAGGAGGCGGAAAAGAATGGGTAGAAAAAGCTCTGAAGTCCTGAGAAGTTCAGGGATGCAGAAATGGAAGAACGTTCGTGCGTTCCAACGCTGGACGATTTGATACCCTCACGGGAAAGTGTCAAATTGGCAAACTGGAAGGGTGTGTATTTCAAATGGATGGAATATGTATTGCTGGTGCTACTTTCCCTGAATTCAGGGGCATATACGAAGTTTTCCTTTGTAAAATCCAGATGAATTTTTTTGTAGGTCAATTTGCCAAAAATTAGATTTTCTCTAATGGAATCATGGGTTGTTGTGAATCCTCCTGGAATTATGGGCACACCACGTTTTGAATTATCTATGGCAAGGAAAAGGTCGAAATTTTCTGAGCCCAAACGGAAAAACGAGAATAGGTTTTCTCTACCTGCGTTGGTGATTCTTGTTTTTATTTGAGGTACCCACAGAACATCGGGTGTCTTTTCGAACGAGAAGCCCAATCTTGAGAAGTATTTTCCTTTAATAAGAGCACCTTCGATCAGTGAAGCTGAGAAATATCCATCAGGGCCGGCGCCTATCTTTAAAAAATTCGACGGAGATGGAAGAGAGATATTAATGAGGCCAGCCATGGAGTTGTAACCGTAGTAAGAGGAGTTGCCGGTAAGAAGAACCTCTGTTCTGCCGATCATATCGGATGGAATGACGTTGAAGTCAAAATAGCCGTTTTGTGGGTTTTTGACTGGGATACCTTCAAAGAGGACCTTGATCTCTTCCATTCCGGAGCCACGGATTGATACGCCGGTCATATTTACGTAGTTTCGAGGAGAGAGGCCGGGAATGGTCAAAAAATCTATGTCGGGCTTAAATTTTGGAGTATCTATCGAATAGGTCATTGGAAAGTACTTTTTTGCAATATCAGGCCTCTTTCCCTTCACATAGATGGGTGAAAGGATGTATGTTGAATCAGCAAGTATTAAAGCAAGAAAAAGTGCAAACATATCCGATCCTCAAAAAGGACCGGCCTCAAGGGGGATGGTAGGAATGAAATCCTGCCTGCCTCAGACCCCCGGAGGCGGCCGTGTTTGTGTTTCTGGAGTAGGTCTCCCGGCTCGCAGGCACCGGCTGACGCCGGTCAGGTTATCGAGCCTTCCCGGATGGAGAGCTCATCACCCTTCCATCCAGTGGCTGGCATGTGCCTTTGATAACCCTTAACCTGCACACGGTAGCGGGGACTGCCCAGGATTCTCACCTGGTTCCCTGGACTCCAGAAACATTTCAAAAAGCGTAACGAAATTATAAAAACCACTTAGAGAAAAATCAACAAGTTGGCAATCCTTTCAAAAACGCAACAAAAGGGGATTGACTAACATTTTTGATTTATTTATCATATGGCATAATACTAAAATTTAAGGAGGTCAATATGAACGAAAAAGAATTTTCAAAGCCTTGGCATGGGATACCAAGAGAGGAAATAGATTGGCATCCAACAGTTGATCCACTACTATGCATTGGGTGCGGAACCTGCGTTACCGGATGTAGCAGAAAGGTTTATAGATTTGATTTCAAGAATCAGAAAGCTAAGGTTTATAATCCCATTAACTGCCTTGTGGGATGCACAACATGTATGAATACATGCCCAGCAGGTGCCATAAGTTTTCCCCCTGTCGAAGTTGTCAAACAACTTGAATCAAGACCAGAGGTGCGTAAGACCATTTGGAATGAATTGATTGCTAAGAAGGAGGAACTGGCTTATCCCGGGACAGAGAAATATCCTGGCAAAGGGACGCCCTTTAAAGTAATAAAGATTGAAGCGCTTGCTCCTGAGATAAAAAGGATTTGGCTTTCTCCAATAGAAAAACCTATAAATTATCATCCAGGTCAATACATCATGATAGATGTCCCAGGGGAGAAGGATATGGTGCGCGCTTATTCTATTGCAAATGCACCGCGTAAAGATGGCCTTATTGAGCTCCACATAAGACTTGTAAGGGGAGGTATATTCACAACTTATGTGTTTGAAAGGTTAATAGAAGGCGAAACCCTCGGTGTTCACGGCCCCTTTGGTAAATTCCGGTTTGTAGAGAACCACACTACACCCGTAATTATGGCTGCAGTGGCTACTGGACTTGCACCCATCAAGGCAATTTTAGAATATGCTTTGCCGAGGAGCAGGAATAGGATTTTCAAACTATATTTTACTGCACACAATTGTGCGACTTTCTATGGCCTCGAATGGATGAGGAAATGGGATGAAGAATACCCTAACTTTGAATATGTTACATCTATTTCAAGTCCACACCCGGAATGTCCTCACTCAGCTGAACTGGGTAGAATTCACATTGTCATAGAGAGGCACGAGAATAACCTAAAGGGATATGACGCTTATGTCGCAGGTTCTCCCAAGGTAATCAAGGCGACAGTTGAGACCTTTAAGAAGCTTGGTGTCTCAGAAGGCCATATTTTTTATGATATAGCTGCATAAAACAGGGGTTAAACACATCCTATATTTTTTAGGCTTTAAAAAGAAACGCGACACAAGGAGTTTGAAAGGAAATTCTAAATACTTTGGAGGACAGAGGAGATAGGAACAGGGTATATCTTCAAAAGAGCTTACAGGGTGAGAATGTATAGGAAAATCACTTCCCTCTCTATTTAATCAATAGCACATAAGCACATAAAATAGAGCGGTTATATTCAAGGATCGCAGAGAATTAGTGACTTAACCAGCGGCTGAAGATGAATTCTCCCAGGCTTGATTTAAAGGATTGGGGGCATTAACTTATGAGTGAGGTGATGGCAATGGAAGGTGTTGTGGAAGTTGAGGTTTATGAGATACTCCTTGATGAGTCGGTGAAGGCACCTGTGGTGGTTTTGAAGGAGAAAAACGGTGACCGGATTCTTCCCATCTGGATTGGACAGGCTGAGGCCATCTCTATTGCTTATGCAATGGAGGAGATTGGGACTGAAAGGCCACTTACCCATGATTTGATAAAGCTCATAATAGATGGCTTCGGTGCAAAACTCGATAAAGTTGTCATAAATGACCTTCGAGATAATACATATTTTGCAAGGCTCATCTTTAAGATGGATTCAACTGTCATAAGCATTGATGCCCGTCCATCGGATTCTATTGCTATAGCACTGAGAACCAAATCACCCATCTACGTTTCAGAGAAGGTTCTAAAAGAAGGGGGCGCAAGAGCAGAGCAATAGCTTGACGCTATAATTTCAGGGCAAAATAATTGAAACTATGGAAAAGTTAATGGATTCCCGTGAGATGGCTTTGGTGGTCTCAAAAACTGCCGATAGAATCATCGAAGAGTTTAGTGACCTGAAAAACCTCGCGCTGATTGGTATAAAAACACGCGGCGTTCCACTTGCTGCCCGACTGGCAAAAGAGATTGAGAGTAAAACCGGTCAAAAAATTCCCATTGGTGAGCTTGATATCACCTTTTACAGAGATGACCTTACACTTATTTCCAGTGCCCCGGTTGTAAAGGGCACGAAAATTGATTTTGACGTGAACAACAAAAATATAATTCTCGTTGATGATGTTCTTTACACAGGCAGGACCGTAAGAAGTGCACTTGATGAGATTCTCACTGATTTTGGAAGACCCAGATTGATCAGGCTGTTTGTAATGGTGGACCGTGGAAATAGAGAACTTCCCATCTGCGCAGATTACGTTGGTAAAAAGGTTTTTGTGCCAAAAGACAAAATCGTAGATGTGCTACTTGAAGAAATTGATGGAAGGGACGAAGTTATAATTAGAGAGAAAGAGGAGGACTGGAAATGATATTTGAATTAAACGTTAGGTCTTCTAAAAGAATTGAGATGATTGACATAACATCCCGCGTGAGGGATGTTGTGAGGAAATCAGGTGTAAAAGAGGGAATTTGTACACTTTATGTTCCCCA
>WFZT01000074.1 GCA_015489415.1 Caldifarciminota bacterium
GGATGAGATTAAACCCAAAGGATTGAAATTAAGAATCTGTGAGAGCTCTAAAGTGTTAGGATGAAACTGGATTTCATCACCGTAAATTTCCATTCCCACCCTGGATGCCTGTGCAAGTTCATGAATTGCCTGCGCTATGCCCCCTTCTGTTGGGTCATGCATGGCAGTGGGCTTTGCGACTTCCATGATGCATTTTACATCGTCTAAAACAACAATGCCCGGGTCTCTGTAAAAATTCTTCATCTTTTCGATCTCGTAGGGTTCGAAATACTTGGAGAGGTCTATCTCTCTTGCGATTATTGAGGTACCCTCGATACCGGCAAGCTTCGTCATAATGAGAATGTCACCGGGCTCTGCACCGTCCTGACGGACAAGCCTGTCTTTTTCAACAAATCCGAAAATGGCGGATGATGTAATCACATGGTCAACTCCAGATGTGACCTCTGTATGGCCACCAACGATTGATATTTTGAACCCTTTTGCATTCCTTGCAATGTCATCGAAGATTTTCTCAACTAAATTATCATCAGTTTTGCCCTCAGGTAAGAGAATTGTAACGGTCATAAACTCAGGGATGGCACCGGTAACGGCGACATCGTTTATATTCACGGCAATTGTGTAGAAACCAACGTCAGATGTGACAAATGTTATGGGGTCGCTTGAAACAACGAGGTATTTTTCACCCAGATCAATTACAGCACTATCAATCCCCACTCCTGGGCCTAAAACAACCGAATCGCTTAGGTAAAATTTTTTGAGCAGTTTTTCCAGTAAGTACTGCGGGAGTTTCCCCGGCTTCAGGTTCATTGATAAATAACTATCTTGTCCCTGATTTCAGGCTTGGAGAGCCCAAAGCTAATTCCATAGGCTATTATCCTGAGGTTTGTCACCTCGGATTCCTTTGAGAAAATGTAAGATGCACCTATGCCAATTCCAAGAGGGTCTCCTCTCTTTAAATTGATTACACTTTCCACCTCGAGCTTTTCGAGGTGTCTTTCAAAATCTGTGATGGAGTCGATTTTCCGACCCTCCCTCAAAATTTTGCCATAAGGGGTGTTGGCAATCACAGAATAGCCTTCTTCGAGAGTGCTTGCATTTTCGAGGCTCTTCAGCACGCTCTTTGAAAGTGTTCCATTGCTTAGATAATGAATTCGACCAAGCGGTTTAATTCCGTCTTTAAGCATTATCAGGGTGGCTATGATATTGCGGATGTCTATCAATCTTCTTAGGACACCTGCCACAATCCTGTCATTTTCGTCGTTTTCATTAAGCTCTGAAAGTGCCCATGAATAAAATGATTCTTCGATTAGATACTCAGCAAGGTGCAGGTTCTTTTCTCTCACCGCGCGCACGAGGTCACGAGTGATTGAGAGTGGCAGCTCAATGCTCCAGGTTGCAATGGTGTCAATTATTTCAGCTGCATCCTTTGCTGTAACGAGCTCGTTCAGTCGGGCTCTATCAAAGATGAATGCAGGCACCAGCGAGTTCCTGATATCCCTTTCCGGTATATTTTGAATCTTTCCGCGGATAAGTATCAGGAGGTTTTCGATGTCATACCGCATAAGGAGAATCTGGAAGAGCTTTCTGGGATTACCTGATGAGATTTTGAGAATTTTTTTAAAGGTATTCTCAAGGTCTTCTCTCAGGGCCTGGATAAATGCATCCATCAGATTTTCGCTTTTGTGCATTCTTGCGAGCACAGCTCCGTACTGGGTGTTTTTTAGAACAGATATCATGGAGTCGAGGTCGGGCTGATTTAATAGCTCGTTGTAAACCCTCTCGTCCAATAATCTGGATTTCATTCCTCTAATACGCGCATTTATATAACCGTAGTCGTCAACCATGTCATGTATTTTAATATGCTGACAAATATCTGTCAATTTAAGGAGAGCTTGTTTGAAAATGTAGCCCCCTCCCATCCTCCCCCACGCACTACGTGCGTGGGGGGAGACAGGTGGGGGATTCTTCTTAAAATTCCAAATAAATTGAAATTTTTCGAACAAACTAATTTAAGAAGGTGCTTATTCGAATGCGTTGTACTTCTGCAAGTATGGCGTTTAGTGATATTTACTTGAAACTTTTTAAATCAGCTACTTTTTAAGATGAGGGGCCACTCGCGAAGCGAGTGGCCCCTCACACAAAAACTCACGACGTCCCGGGCATTTTAAATAAACATCTTCCCCACAGGGCTGTACCGAGAAGAAACAGTCCTACAACCGTTAATCCCGTGTGCCAGGGCTGTTTTAGAATATTAACACCCAGAACGAGGATGATGAACCCAACCGTTCCTCTTAGCCATCTGTGACCTGAACTCTGCCTGTAAAGTCTCATCCGCTAAATCTCTCCTTAAGAACCTTTTTGTCTATCTTACCCACACTTGTTTTGGGCAGTGAGTCGAGGAAATATATGCTATCCGGCACTGCCCACTTGGTAATTGTACCATCTTCCACAAATTTCATCAAATGTTTCTTGAGGTCATCTTCGGTGACCTTCCCTTTATATTCGGGTTTCAATACAACAAGGGCAAGCGGACGCTCATCCCATCTTTCATCTGGGATACCAATCACGGCTGCTTCTTCCACAGCTTCGTGGAGGCTCAGCAGATTTTCGAGTGTCAACGAAGATATCCATTCACCGCCACTCTTAATAACGTCCTTTAACCTGTCTTTGATGGTCACGTAACCGTATTCATCTATAACAGCAACATCTTTGGTATGCATCCATCCGCCTCTCCAGAGTTCCTCGGTCTTCTCCGGGTCTTTGAGATATTCAGGGGTAAGCCACGGAGTTCTAACGACAATTTCTCCCATATCCTTGCCATCGGGTTTGACATCTGTCATATCTTCGTGAACCACACGGAGTTGCACGAGAGGCACAGGTATGCCTGTTTTTATCTTGTAATCAAACTTCTTCTCAGGATCAAATTTAGCCACATCCTTTGTAAAGTTGGCAATAGTCAAAACAGGGGCTGTTTCAGAAAGCCCATATCCTGCGA
>WFZT01000075.1 GCA_015489415.1 Caldifarciminota bacterium
AGTGTGCCAGATGCTGGATCTGGCATGAGGATGTGGGTAAGGATCCGGATTATCCGGACCTGTGTCCCAAGTGTGTGGCAGTATTAAAGGGTAAGTAGAGGAAAGGAGAGAGTTTATGGAAGAGGCGGGCGCGCCCCTGCGGATGCAGGGGTGCGCCCGCCTTTTTAACCAAAAAGGAGGTTATTTATGGAGAAGTATTTCAAGTTGAGGGAAAGAGGAAGTGATGTAAAAACTGAAATACTTGCCGGTGTCACCACATTCCTCACCATGGCATATATCATTGTGGTCAACCCCATGATACTTTCCAAGACCGGTATGGACTTCTCCGGTGTGCTCTTCGCCACGGTCATTGTTAGCTCTATTTCGTCCATTCTCATGGGGTTGTATGCAAATCTTCCCTATGCCCTCGCCCCTGGCATGGGAATCAACGCGTTCTTTACATTCACACTGGTTCTCGGAATGAAGGTTCCGTGGCAAACTGCACTGGGGGCTGTGTTTATCTCCGGAATAGTGTTTATCATTCTTTCAGTCACAAAGGTCAGAACATGGGTGGTAAATGCGGTTCCTGCGTCCCTGAGGTACGCGGTTGCATCTGGAATTGGTCTCTTCCTCGCATTGATCGGTATGGCTGAGGTAGGCTTCATCAAAAATGGACCCGGCACTGTGGTTGCCTTTGGTGGCTTTAACGTTCAAACGATCCTTTTCCTCACAGGTCTGCTTATCACGTCCATTCTCGTTGCAAAGAAAATCAAAGGAGCCCTTGTGATTTCTATCGTCGTTAATTCAGTTATTGCCCTTATTGTAACCCTAATTGGGATGCATTCTGGATGGATAGCAAAGCCCATTGTGAGTATTCCAAAAAGTGTTGTTGCACTGCCAAAGCTGGATGTGTTTTTGAAACTCAATATAAAGGACGCGCTAACAATTGGAATGATTGGTCCCTGGTTTACCCTGCTCTTTACCGACATGTTTGATTCGATTTCTACCTTCCTCGGTGTGGCCTACGTTGGCGGACTGATTGACGAAGAAGGACAGCCGATAAATATCGATAAGGCACTCCTTGTGGATGCAATTGGAACTACGATCTCCGGACTCGCAGGAACTTCGTCTGCTACAACTTATATCGAGTCGGCAGCCGGAGTAGAGGAGGGAGGACGAACAGGTCTCACCGCTGTGGTGGCCGGTCTCCTTTTCCTGCCTTTCATGTTTTTCAGTCCCATACTGTCTCTTGTTCCTGCTGTGGCAACCTCGCCTGTGCTCTTTATAGTTGGTGTCTTTATGGCTCAGTCGTTTAAGAATATTGACTGGAAGAAGATGGATGAGGCGATTCCTGCATTTACTGCGCTTTTCCTTATTCCGCTGACTTACTCTATCACACAGGGAATTGTCTGGGGATTCTTGATTTACACGCTGATAAAGCTGTTTCTTGGGAAGTTTGAGGACCTGAATCTGACGTTAATAGTGATAGATATCTTCGCAATTATAGCACTTGTATTGATGTTTTAAAAAGCAGCCCCGCGCTTCGCGCGGGGGCTGTAGAAATATGGGCTTCGCCTGTAGGGTCGCGTGACTTTAGTGGGGTCCGAGTACACAAGCAAAGTTTGTGAAAAAGTTCTTATTAAAATCTCCCTCTTCCCACGCCAATACTTGCGGGGAGAGGTCAAGTGAGGTGTCACATCTAAAAATTTCTAATCAAAAATTCACCAATCTCCCTCTCCCACGAAGTGGGAGAGGGATGGGGTGAGGGCCTTCAACTTAAATTTTTTAAAGATTTCAAGCGGAATACCCCCTCCCTTTATCCCTCCCCCACGCAGAGCGTGGGGGGAGGGAGTTTTTTGAAGTTGTCCGTTGAAAGGCCACATCTTGAATTTTTCAAGCGGAATGCCCTCCCTTTATCCTTCCCCCGCTTGCTTTGCAAGCGGGGGAAGGAAGCATTTTGAGATTGCGGAAAGGGGATAGAGTTGCAACTAAAATTTCTTCTATGTAAAAGTCTGAAAAGGTCTTTGAGTAACATATTTGATGCAGTTTCTGCAGTTCCACTCGAAAACAAAATTTCCTCTCCCCGCATAAATAATTTGCGGGGAGAGGATAAAGGTGAGGGGCTACTTCTTAAATTTTTTCAAATTAAATTTATCAAAGTTCAAGCAAAAGGCCTTATCACTCACAAAACGTGGGGAAATGCGTTATTTAACAGCCCCACAGCCAGAATCTACGAGGCAAGAAAGGCCCGATGTTTTCCAAAATAAATATTACCCTCCGGCGGTTTCCCCATTCACACCTCAACATCCAGAATTTCGGCGATGCCTGCTTTGCCCTCTTTGTATTTGACCTTGAGAGGTTTTGAGAATTTGATAGGATTTCTGAGCTGCCAGGCAAAGAGCTTTATGCCCCCTCGCGCATAATTCTTCAAGAACTTGCCTCCGTGGTGTTTGTCTTCGTATTTGAGGATTTCCTTCAGTGAGAAAGGTCCAAGAAATCCTGAAATTTCCACGGTCCCGAGTAAGAGGTCATTATCCCCATCTATTACACCAACAATCCCCGTGACATACGGTGGAATTTTTCGTATTTCCCATGACTTCTCACCCTCTACAATGAGCTTTGCAAATCTGGATTTGACCACAAGGCCTGTTTTCAGTTCGGGGACCATTCTATAATTTTATCCCATGCAGAAGTACCTTTCAAAATTACCCGAAAACCTTAGGCAGCTGCTTGGAAAGTTTCTCTTTGAAGCAGTTTATGACGCAAACGCAAGTAGGCACAGACGGATAATCACACTGGCAGTGGATACCCACAAAAAGTTTGCTTACTCGGCATATCTTATTCTCGCGTTTCATAGTATAGTTGAGGGGAAAAAGCGCGTTCTTTACGCCTACGAGGATAGGGAAAGTTCATACTGGAGATTTATGCGGGTAATTAAGCGGCACAGACCTCGAAAGATTTACATCAAAACCATCCCCATTGGACGCTCAAGGACTGTGCTTGGTGAGACCTTTGATGCTGCTGTGATTGATCTCACGTTCTCGCTCTTCCCCAATGACCTCGGCATACTTGTTGATACCGTAAGGGGTGGTGGGATCATTTTTATTCTTTTAGATTCCCCTGCTTCATGGCTTGAGAAGACCATGAAGCAGCATTTTGAGCTGGCTTCATACCCTTATACAGAGCGGGATACTAAAAGAACTTTTGAGAGATACTTTCTGCATTCCCTGAAAACGTCTCCCGGCATCTATTTTGTGAGCGAGACTGAGGCAATTGCCAATAGAGTAAAGGGAAAAAGCCAAGAAAGGCAGAAAATAACCATTCCGGAAAGAATGACCTTTGATAAAAGAATTTACAGGCTCTGTGCTACTCAGGATCAGGTGGATGTTCTTGAAAAATTGGAGAAGTACTACTTTTCTGGAGATGGAACCTTTGTGGTAACAGCAAACAGGGGACGCGGGAAATCTGCAGTGGTGGGGTTATTTTTAGGGGCGCTTGCGCATCACCTGAATTTTGGCCGTTTCAGAGTGGGAGTAACGGCACCATCCTTTGAGGGCGCGAAAACCATTTTCGAATTTGCCAAACTTGCCATGACCACTCTTGGTGAACCACCAAAATTTGATGGTAAAGTTTTGAAGAGAAAGAAGTTTGAAATGGTTTACCATACCCCGATGGACATGGTTTATCAAAATGTGGACATGGTGGTTGTCGATGAGGCCTCCGGGTTGCCTGTCCCCATGCTCCACAAACTCCTTAATGTTGCTGAAAAATCCATCTTTTCAACCACAATCCACGGGTACGAGGGGGCTGGAAGAGGTTTCAATATAAGGTTTCTCAGAAAACTAAAAGAGGATGGGATTAACGTTCAGATTTTTGAATTAAACGAGCCCATAAGGTATAGCGCAAACGATCCAATAGAAAAGTGGCTATATGATGTGCTTCTCCTTGATGCAGAGCCCGAGAGGATAGATGAGCTCAATTTCAAGAGGCAGGAATTTATCGAATTTGACCGCGTAAAGCTCTTTCTTGAGGACAGAGAGACTCTCAGGAAATACATAGGAATTTACATTCTTGCTCATTACAGGAATGAACCTAATGATATAATAATTCTTGCCGATGCACCACACATTCATGCCGCTTCACTCAAATTAGATCAAAAACTTGCATCCTCGCTTCTTTTAGCTGAGGAGGGTAATTTGCCGGAGGAAATCTGTGAGGGACTTACACAAAATCCAGAGCTTCACCAGGAGATTAATGGCCATGTTATCCCTTCTGTTCTGGCGAGGTATTACGAGGATGCACGCTTCCCCTGTTTTAAAGGACTCAGGGTTGTCAGAATAGCTGCCCATCCTTCCTTTTTCAATCAAGGCATCGGGTCAGCTTCTTTAAAAAAGATGGAGGAATTTTACTCTGGCAGGTTTGACTGGTTTGGCGCGAGTTTTGGTGCGACTCCAGAGCTTTTAAACTTCTGGTTTCGCAATGGCTATTACCCGGTATATATTTCACCAGTTCGAAACGCTGTAAGTGGTGAATACAGTGTGGCTTATGTAAAAGCGCACAACCACGAGGTCAGCGATTTTATCGAGAGGTTTAATACTCTTCTTGTGAGGAGGATAATCAAGCTTAAAGACACAAATTACAGGGACATGGAGACGGAGCTTTTCTTGCGGTTGATCAGACAGAGGATTTCGAGGATAACCGAGAGGCGGAATATAAGTGATGACGAGGTAGAGCGAGTGAAACTTTTCAGGCGGGAGGTAATACCATGGGGGTATGTTAGGGACATTGCAAGGAAACTGGCTCAGCTTTACTTCCTGAACCTTGACATCGAGCTCTCCGAGATGGATGAAGTTTTGATTCTTGAGAACTTTCTACATTTGAAGGAGTTAGGGGAGATTGCTGCTGAGCGTGGGTGGAATTACAAAACCATTGTTATCAGGTCACACGAGCTTTTTAACTTACTCTTTGACCACTATTATCCCGGCCTTGTCCCACCGAGGAAGTTCAGGGAATCTGCTGATTAATCGCACATCTGGATTTTCCTTAGGTAAGCATCGGATGTAAAGCAGGTATCATTGCATACAATCTTACTTTGACTTGCTTGATTCATAAATTTCCTCAAATGGTCTGAATTTGACTGTCCCGAATGGTTGAAATATTATTTAAGCCAATGAACCACGAAGCCGAGCTTCTCGTAAGTCTTCAAAAGATAGATAAAGAAATTGAGACCCATCTTAAGAGGAAAGAACTTATCCCCCTCCAGATAAAGGAGCTTGAGCGCGAGATAGATGACCTCAAAAAAGAGCTAAAGGACCTTTCCAGTAAAATCAAAGAGACGGAAAAGGAGATTAAAAAGATCGAGCTCGATATAAAATCCAAAGAAGAGGAAATCCAGAATTATCTGGCAAAGGAGCATATGGTTAAAAGCAACGAAGAATACCGGGCTCTCATGGATCAAATAGCCAACGCTAAACGGGAAAAAGAATCTCTCGAAGAAAAAGAGATAGAGCTACTATATCAGGTTGACGAACTTAGAGCCACCCTTGGGAAAAAAGAAGAAGAGAATGCACACAAGGAGCAGGAAATAAGAAACAAGATTAAAGATATTCAGAACGAATTTGCCCATATAGACGATAAGCTTGCGATTCTCAGGGCACAGCGAGAAAATGTGGTCAAAAAACTACCTGGTGAACTTTATAGCCAGTATGAGAAAATCAGGAAAACCAAGGGAACTGCAGTGGCCTATGTGGTTGATGGAAGCTGTAGCGAGTGTAACGCCGTCCTGCCGCTTCAGCTTGTCATTAAGCTTCGCTCCACAGGTGAAATTGGTAGATGTGAGAACTGCGGCAGAATTCTTGTTTATGTTCCGGAAAAGGACAACTAACTTTTTACCCTCTTAATATGGGCCCCAAGAGCCTGTAGCTTTATCTCAAAAGAGTCGTATCCCCTATCAAGGTGATAAATCCTATCAACTATGGTCTTTCCCTCGGCGATTAATCCCCCAAGGACAAGGGCAGCTGAGGCTCTCAGGTCTGTTGCCATAACCGGTGCACCGTAAAGTTTTTCAACTCCATTTACCACTGCTGTGCCGTCCTCGACGATGATATCGGCACCTAATCGGTTGAGCTCAAAAGCATGCTTAAACCTGTCAGGATAAATTCCCTCTTTTATCACACTTGTGCCCTTTGCAACGGTCATTAATGACATAAACTGGGCCTGCATGTCAGTGGGAAAGCCGGGGAAGGGAGCTGTTATGATATTAACCGGTTTAATGAAGTCACTTTCGGGAGTTACCCTGATAAATGTTTCCCCTTCCTCTACCTTCGCTCCTGCCAGTTTTAATTTATCGATAACGTTACGAAAATGCTCGGGTATGCAGTTGTCTATTTTTACATCACCACCGGTAAGATATGCCGCCACTGCGTAAGTGCCAGCCTCAATTCTATCGGGAATCACTGAATAGCCGTCAGGAGGTGATAAATGCTCCTTACCTACGATCTCGATGACGTCGGTTCCCAATCCGGAAATTTCTGCCCCGGATGCTTTCAGGAATTCACCAAGCTGTACAACTTCGGGCTCCTGGGCGACGTTGATTAATCTTGTTTTTTCTGGAATCAATGATGCTGCCATCATGATATGGGCAGTTGCACCCACAGATTTTTTGTCAAAGATTATCTCTGCCCCGTGAGGGGCTTTGAGCTCTCCACAGATATAACCGTGGCAAATATTTAGCTCGGCACCAAGAGCTTTGAGCCCTTTGATGTGCAGGTCAACGGGTCTAGGACCAAATGCACATCCCCCGGGCAGCGAAACTTCGGCCTTGCCCTCACGAACAAGCAGGGGACCGAGCACATAGATAGAAGCACGCATCTTTTTTACTATCTCATAGGGGGCTCTGGTGGAGGTAATACGTGAGGGGTCGATTCTCCATTTGCCCTTTTCAAGCCTTTCGGCTTTAACACCGAGCACATCTAATAACTCAGCAAGAGTATAAACATCCTGCACATCGGGAACATTAAGGAGTGTAAAAGGTTTTTCAAATAGAATAGACGCGGCCATAAGGGGCAGCACCGCATTTTTTGCCCCGCTGATGTTGACCGTGCCTCTTAATGGATAGCCACCTTCGATTTCAAACTTGTCCATGGTTATAAGTGTGTTCCAAAGTGTTGCCCCCTCCCATTCTCCCCCCACGCACTTCGTGCGTGGGGGGAGGAATTAGGTGGGGGGAATTTCTCTTAAAATTCCAGATAAATTCTCCGAGCAGATTCTCCATGATTATTGACTTCCGAGACTAATTTGTTTATCCCTGTGCGGGCTCTCCCACGCACGAAGTGCGTGGGAGAGCCCGCACAGGTGATGCATACTCATTAAATCCATTTTTTACTCTCTTCGAGAAGATGGCGAATTACTTCCTCTGATGTAATGCCTTCGGCCTCAGCGTTGAAATTCACGAGTATTCTGTGTCGCAAAACAGGGTAAGCCACCTCGACAACATCTTCAATGGTCGGGGTGGGCCTTGCTTTTAGCAATGCCCGTGCTTTAGCCCCAAGTATCAGGTACTGCGATGCCCTGGGCCCTGCTCCGTAATGAACGTATTCTTTCACAAAATCGGTGGCAAGCTCGTCAGATGGTCTCGAGGCACGGGATAGCTTAACTGCGAACTCTATTACATTATCTGCCACAGGAACCCTGCGCACAAGATTCTGGGCGTTCAGGAGTTCCTCTTTACCGAGAACTTTTTTAAGGTCATGAGTCTCCACACCTGTCGTTGTTTTTGCAATCTCAAGCTCTTCTTCATAGCCGGGATAGTCGATTAAGACGTTAAACATAAACCTATCGAGCTGTGCTTCGGGCAGAGGGTATGTACCTTCCTGTTCAATTGGGTTCTGGGTGGCAAGGACAAAGAACGGCTTATCCAATTCATAGGTGTTGCCACCTGCCGTGACCCTTAGCTCTTGCATGGCCTCAAGGAGGGCAGACTGGGTCTTTGGGGGAGTTCTATTTATCTCATCTGCAAGTATCATATTTGCAAAGACTGGACCGCGGACAAACTTGAATCTTCTTTTACCTGTTGCAGGGTCTTCTTCGATGATATCCGTTCCAATTATGTCAGAAGGCATTAGGTCAGGTGTAAACTGAATCCTTGAGAATTTAAGATCGAGTATCTGGGCAAGTGTTTTGACAAGGAGAGTCTTGGCGAGCCCGGGCACACCGATAATAAGCACATGTCCACCAGAGAGAAGGGCAATTAGTATCTTTTCGATTACTTCTTTCTGTCCAACAATGACTTTGGAAAGTTCATTGTCAATAGCAGATTCGATTCCGCTGATGATTTCAAAAATTTCTTTATCAGTCATGGGTGGTATTATAAGTTATTGCATAAAAACGCTCAATCTGAAAACTTCGAGCCTCTTCTCTGTCAATTCCAAGTTTTTCAGATAGAAATTTTAGCACACTGAAGCCGGATGCCGGGGCTTCAATTGTGATTCCGTTCCCATCAACTTTGACTTTTATGCCATTTGATGAGGTCCTACTTAGTGCCACTGCCAGTTCTCTTGGAAGTTTTATCCTGTAAAGCACACGGTTAAAGTCCTGCCAGTTAACTTTTTTATTGAGTGGCACAACATGCTTCAACTCGAGACCCGGTATGAGAAATCTGGATGCCTTTTTTAGCACCTCATCCGTGATCTCGGTATGGGTTTCTATGTAAAGTGGCTCATTTTTTGATTCTGCTCCGAGAATCAATGATGGGCCGGTGCTGATGGCCGGTCGTGGAACAAATTCTCCCCGATAGCGTATTTTCACACCTGCACTTTTTAAGGCCTGGAGAATAAGCCGCACTGTGTCATTCTGGGCTATAAATCTTGCGTTTCCGGTTTTTGAGAAGAAAATCAGGTAGCGATAGATTACTTCAGTCCCGGGTTTCCTAATCTCAATTTTTTCCGGAATTTTCATAGATGGCAGCCCCTCTTTGCAAAGTTTGAAGCCCATTTTCAGGAATGGACCGCATCCCGTGCACCCTTCAGTCATGCAGTTGGATGTGTACTCCTCGTTCATTGCCCTGCGATATTCAAGCTGCATGTATTTTTTAAAAATCATCACGTTGATATTGTCCCAGGGAAGTTTTTCGTTGAGCTCCCTTTCTCGGAGATATTCCCTGTAGTCTATTCCGAGTTTATCAAATGCCTTTTCCCATTTTGAGAAATCAAACTGCTCGGACCAGCTCTCTAAAAATGCACCGTTTTTGTAGGCTTCCAAGAGGACCTTAGAGAGGCTCCCGTCACCCCTGCTAAGAATGCCTTCGAGGAGTGAATTGTAAGGATTGTGAAATGAAACCCTCAGGTTTCTTTCCCTTCGGGTGATGGATTTAATGATTCTAATCTTCTCGAAGATTTCATCGGGTGTTTCCTGTCTCACCCATTGGAATGGAGTGTGTGGGCGGGGAACAAACGGGGAGATGGAGGCTTTGAAACTGATTCTTCTTGCCTGTCGAGCGATTCTTTTAAGAAAGTAGCCGAGTTCCCTCACGTCCTCTTCAGTCTCTGTTGGCAGTCCTATCATGAAATAAAGTTTAATGTGTCTCCAGCCAAATCTTTTCGCAATTTCGATAGATTTTTCAATGTCTTCAAGTGGCACATTTTTGTTTATAACCTTCCTCAGCCTGTCTGATGCGGTCTCCGGTGCGAGGGTGAGCCCGAATCTGCGCATATCTTCAACTGTCTCGATGAGTTCAAGGTTAATAGCATCCACAGGTAGAGAAGGAAGGGAGACAAACACCTGATTTTCAAATTTTTCTTTAATTTTTACGATGAGCTCAACCAGCTCAGGGTAGTCGGAGCTTGTAAATGCAAGGAGTCCTACCTCATCCCATCCCGTGTATTTAACACCTTCCTCGATAATAGAAAGAACATCATCTACCTCGCGTTTCCTTAGTGGGCGATAAACCATCCCACCCTCACAGAATCTGCATCCCCGTGTGCAGCCACGCATAATCTCGATAGTCAGGCGGTTGTGGACAATGTCTATGTTTGGAACAACCTGTCGTGCGGGATAGAGCTCACGGGATAGTGGAGCTATTCCTTTTTTAGTCTTGTTTTTAACTGCTGGAACATAAACTCCTTCAATTTTTGCAAGTTCCTTAAAAAGCTCGTCTCTTGTGATTTCCCCGATTTTCCAGCTGAGGAGTAGGGGAGTGGCCTCTTTAACTGATAACTCAGCTTCTCCTACGAAGAAAACATCCACAAATTCCTCGAGTGGTGCTGGATTCAGTGCTGCGGGGCCTCCGAGCACGATTATTGGCTTTTTTCTATCCTCGCGGCGAAATGAAATTTTTCCTAAATCCAGAGCGAGGAGGAGGTTGGTGTAATTTAGCTCCGTATGCATGGAGAATCCAATTACATCAAATTTATTGAGTGGTGTGTAGGTTTCGAGAGAAAATAAAGGAATTTGCTTCTTTTGCATGAGTTCCAGCGCGTCGAGCCAGGGTAAGAAGACGCGTTCTGCATAGACTTCGGGAATAGAGTTTAGCACGTGGTAGATGATTTTGAGTCCGAGATTGGACATGCCAACCTCGTAGATTTCGGGATAAACGAGGGCAAAACGGAGTTTGTATTTATCTTTATAGACTGCATTCCTTTCCTGCCCAATGTAACGAGCAGGTTTTTCGAGTCTTATCAGATCATTTCCAAAGGGATGCTGCATCGGGAAAAGATACCATCAGCGGGGTAATATTTCAAGGCTGGGGAAGACTTTAAAAAGTTAACTTAAAATATCCACTCCCATATCGATTTGAAAAGTAAAAAGAATAATACAATCATTGATACATTTAAAATAGTGCCTAAAATGTAGTATTGCTGGTTTTCCTTATCCCTTGCATTGAGAGCAATGAACTTCGCAGCAAGATACCATCCAACAATATCTAATTTTTCAGTGAAAATTGCTACAGTTAAAAGTAGGATTGCCTCAAATAGGCCGATAAATTTTCCAGTGTCCCTTGATTTACTTTTGAAAAGCTCTTTCACTACTTTCTGTTGCTCTACATTGTCCCCGATTCTTTGCATAAGTAGTTCATAATTCTCTCTTGTAAACTTATCCGTCATGTAAAGTGTTTTTTCAACAGGATCATACCATATTCCATCCATATCAGCGATAAATATTTTTGGGAAATCCTCAACGTGGATTTTTCTTGTAACGGTGACTGATAAACTGGCGATAATTCGCGGAATCAGAAAATCGACGAATAGGATTATGTAAATTAAAAGAGCCAATGATACTTCTAATAGAAGCATAAATCATAACCCTCCAGGGTTATATTGCAGAGTATAACCTTCAGAGGTTATATATTTTAATTGCAGATTGATCTCATTCTCCAAAAGTTCCTGCTCTTCGAAAAGCATGGACTTCATCATTTTAGATACTGCCGGCTGGGTCATCCCCATGAGATAGGCAAGTTTTGTCTGAGAGATCTTTTGATCAGAATTTTTCAAATTGATAATGATTTTCCTCAACTCACGCTGTCTTGAAGTCCACCTCTCTCTAATGTTGTACGCCGTATTCTTCAAAATTCCCAATAGGCGATCAGTATCTTGATAACCGGACGAAAAGCCGAAGAATTTACGGTTTCTGTGAGCATTTTCCAGTGCTGATTGGGCTCTGTAAAGAGCTTCACCAGTTGTTGTATGAGGTGATTCCATCAAGTTTAGATTTCCGGTACCTATGCCCCATCTAAGTTTAATTTTTGCGTTTTTCAAGAAAAGTTCCTCTTCGTAACTCAGGAGAATATTGTTTATTTCCCGGGGATTTTTAAGGAGTATTATGAGTCTATCCCCGGCTGTCATCTCAATGGGGAACAACAAATATTTTTCAAACCTGTTCGTAACTTTTTCATTTATAGTCATAAGAAGTTCTTGCTTTTGTGGCCAGTCTTTTAATTTTCTATGCCTTACGACATCAGCTAAAATTGCTCCAAATACCAAGGTCAACCTCCATTGACTTCACGTGTACAATTTTCCAAATCCTTATCACGCATCCGCTAATGAATTTTAAATGGTTGAGGTGTTAATATCAACAGTAGCCTTGCGTACCAAGCTTTTATTAAGGGAAATAGCAATTGAAAAACTTGTTCATCCCGCACGCATTTCCTAAAAGGAGAAAGATTTACAAATATTTGATCTCTACGTTGAAAGTGTTGTCTGTCACGGTGAGGATGGCATAGCTCTGGCGTCGGGCATATATGGTATCGGTGGGAGTTCCTGGATTTAAAAGGTGAATACCATCAACTTTTTTAAAAACCGGGATGTGGCTGTGGCCAAATATTATAAGATCAACGTTCTCCCCCTCAAAGACTTTCATCACGCGTTTTTCAATACCGTACGGTGCACCAAACCCATGAGTTAGACCAACCCTGACCCCCTCCAGGTCAAAAATTTCTTTCTCTTTTAACAAATGAAACAAATCAATTTCGTCCATGTTGCCATGGACTGCTTTCAAAGGTTTTACACTCTTTAGTTGTACATAAAAATCAACAGTTGTGAAATCTCCCGCATGTATTATTAAGTCTGAGGACTCGATATCTTCCCATATTACCTTCGGAATATCCCTCGCCCTTGAAGGTATATGGGTATCAGATATCACAACAGCCCTCATTTCTTTTTCTTATGCCTATCCCTTTTCCTTCTTTTCTTTAGCTTATGCTTTTTGATCTTCTTCCTTTTCCTCTTTCTTCCACAAGGCATTCACTTACCTCCCTTTTTGGAGTTTAACATTCTTGTAACTGTTTTTGACGGCTTGAAGACCACCGTTTTCTTGTCAGGGATATAAATATCCTCGTTGGTACGGGGGTTTTTGCCCTTTTTCCCTTTCCTCATTTTGGTCGTAAATATACCGAAGCCTCTTAGCTCCACTCTCTCCTCGTTCAGGAAGGCCTCCTTCAGTGTGGCAAGCATTGCTTCCACCATAACCTTCACATCTTTTTTAGTAAGCCCGGTTTTCATTGAAATCTGGGTTACTATATCATCTTTTGTCATGATTCCCCCTTATCTCAGTTCTTTGATTCTTGCAGCTTTACCTCTTCTCTCTCTAATGTAGTAAATTCTCGAGCGTCTAACCTTACCCCTTCTAATTACATCGATCTTTTCAATGATGGGTGAGTGAATCGGGAAAATCTTCTCAATGCCAATTCCCTGTGTGACTTTCCTCACTGTAAATGTTTCCTGAAGCCCACTTCCTCTCCTTCTGATCACCACACCTTCGAAAGGCTGTAGCCTGATTCTCTCTTCCACTTTCTTGGTCTTCGGATTTTCCTTCATCTCTTTTATGCGGATATAAACTCTAACCGTATCTCCAGCTTTGAACTGCGGGATATCTTTCCTCATAAATTCTGACTCAATTTCCTTTATTATGTGGTCCTTCATGAGCCAATACCTCCTTAATGATTTCTTCCAACAACTTCTTTTCTTCGGGAGAGAGGTCAATATTTTCAAGCAAATCTGGTCTTTTTAAAAGGGTTCTCTTTAAAGCCTCTCTTTTCCGCCATTTTTCAATAAGCTTATGGTTGCCAGAGAGCAAAACTTCTGGTACTTCCATTCCTTCAAACTCTCGTGGACGTGTGTAGTATGGAGCATCGAGGAGACTGGATTCAAATGAATCTGTGCGGGCGGAATCCATATCTCCCATGGCATCAGGTAGAAGCCGCGAGAGCACGTCAAGCACCACAATTCCGGCTATCTCTCCTGCGGAGAGCACGTAATCTCCTATGGACAGCTCGAGATCAACGTACTTTTCAACAATTCTCTCGTCCACGCCCTTATACCTTCCACATATAAAGACTATATGCCTCTTTTCAATGAGCCTGTGAGCAAGCTCTTGAGTCAATCTGTCGCCCTGGGGTGAGAAATATATTACATAACCACCACCCGTTTTTTCAATAGCCCTTTTGAGTGGCTCAGGTTTAATCACCATGCCGGGCCCGCCGCCATAGGGGTAGTCGTCAATCTGCTTCGGAGAATCCGCTATCTTTTTCAGGTCAAACAACCGCACTTCGAGTGTCCCAGCCTCAATCACCTTTTTAAGAGGCCCTACTTCCAGGAAAGGTTTAATGAGCTCAGGAAATATGGCGATGAAGTCAAAAATCCACTTTTCACTCATTTGGTAGTTTCACCACAATTCGGCCGCTATCTTTATCAATGGATTTTATGAACTCTTTCACAACAGGAATCATTATCTCCTTACCTTCTTCCGTGCGGATCACGAAAACCTCATGGGCCGGGGTGGTTTCTATGTACTCAAGCTTACCTATCAAAGAGCCAGATTCGTCAAAAACCTCAGCGTCTATAAGTTCAAAAAAGTAAAATTCCCCCTCTTCCGTAGGGGGTAGTTCATCTGCATCTACAAGGAGTTCAAGTCCTTTTAGCTGTTCAGCAAGTTCTTCAGAATCAATACCTACAAATTTGATAATAAGGGTATGCCCACCCGCAGGTTTGAAATACTCTATCTCAAGTTTTTTGTAACCGAGTTTTGGAAGTTGAACCCGAAGGGTTCTAAATTTTCGGAATTCCGGTATTTCAGAAACGAGTTTAATTTCACCCTTATAACCAAATGGTTTCCCAAATCTTCCAATAGTTATAGGGCCCCTGTATTTCACTCAAGTTGATTACTCGAGGATTTCGAGGACGGCCCTCTTACCTTTTTTCATTGCTGCTGCTGAGATGATGGTCCTGATTGCCTTAGCTGTTTTGCCCTCTCTTCCGATGATTTTGCCAAGGTCACCCTCACCAACCTTCAGCTCGTAGATCACAGTTTTCTCTCCAGGAATCTCTTTCACGGAAACTTCCTCAGGATGATCAACCAATGCTTTTGCTACATACTCGATAAGCTCTTTGAGGTCTCCCATTGCTTACTCCTCCTTTTGTGTAGTGGTGGGCATACCCTTATTTGTTAATTTAACAATGCTCTTGACTCTCGGGGTCATCTGTGCCCCACGGGATAACCAAGCCTCTAACTTCTCCATATCCACCTTGAAGTTTCCATCCTTCAGGGGATCGTAATAACCAACTATATCAAGAACCTTTCCATCCCTGGGATTCCTTGAACCGGTAACCACTATTCTGTATGATGGCCTGTTTCTCTTGCCAGTTCTCTGCAGTCTAATCTTTACCACATCGAGCCTCCTTGTGAGTTTGGAGCTTATTATAATTAGTTCTCATTGATTTTTCAAGTGAGATACAAGGGATTTTCGGTCTTTTGAACTGTAAAAATACTTGCCCGTAACGATTATGTCCACCCCCATCTCAATCAGCCTCTTTGCAATTTCCTCGTTTACCCCTCCGTCCACTGAAAGCTCAAATTTCAGCCCTTTGGACTTAATTTCTACGAGTTTCTCAATCTTTGGAATCACCGAAGGAATGAATTTCTGGCCGTAAAACCCGGGATTCACCCCCATAACAAGGATCAGGTCAAACTCTTCCATGTATGGATAAAGGACTCGTATAGGTGTGGATGGATTTAAAGAAACACCGACTTTCTTACCGAGGTCTTTAATCATTTTTATTACAATCCTTGCCTTGCTTCGGGATTCGATATGAAAAGTTATAATATCTGAGCCGGCTTCTGCAAATCTCTCCACATATTTATGCGGCTCAATCAGCATAAGATGAGTGTCAAGGGGTAGGTCTGTTAACCTGTTTATAGCATCCACCACAAGAGGACCAAAAGTGATATTTGGTACAAAAACCCCATCCATTACATCAAGATGGAGCATGTCTGCGCCAGCTTCTTCGGTGGATTTCAATTCTTCCTTTAATTTTGCAAAATCTCCAGCAATTATTGAAGGCGAAATTTTCACACTCATACTTTCTCCCTCATTTTTAAGATTTCCTCAAGGAACTCATCAATATGTGGGAGTCGGCCAAAGTTTTTCCTGTTCTCCGCATCCTGGAATATTTTTTCCAGATTTTTTGCTCCTCTTTTCTCATAGTCGAGGGCCTGGAAAAGCAACTCGAGCTTGTCTGCAATTTTGACAATTGATGCCTCAACAGAATCCCCGTTTTCAAATTCACGCCAGAGTTCAACAAGCTCTGGATATTTCTCAAGGATTTCGGAAACAGCGCGTGTCTCCACCCCGGAAAGGTATTCCATGCCTATTAACCTTCGTGCGTCCAGCTGAAGGTCGCCGAGACGGGATTCGCCAATCTCGTGGAGAACCGCCATTTTCATTACTTTTGCATCGTCCACATCATACCCCTTCTTTTTGAAAAATTCTGCAAGAAGCATGGACAGAAACGCTACAGAAAAACTATGATCTGCTATGCTCTCAGGTGAGAAGACGCCATAATAGCACCAGCCTGAGCGTTTGAATCTCTTAAGTCTCACGACGTGCTCCATGATATTCCATATTTCTTTGATTTCGTCCATGGGCATTAGTTTAAATCCTTCCCTGGGTTTATTCAAAGTGACGGAGGATGTTAGTCACTCAAGCTCCTCAAAGTTGAAAATTCATCATGAATTGCAATATCCCATGTCAGAAAGTATTTGAAAGCTTTATCACTTTTTCCCCAGAA
>WFZT01000076.1 GCA_015489415.1 Caldifarciminota bacterium
GGCTTATAGAATTTGCAACTCCATCGTTAATTCCATCGTTATCTGAATCAACATCAAGAGCGTCAATAAGACCATCCCTATCAACATCCGCAATGTTCATAAAACCGGCAAGGGTATCGGTATAGGCAGAATGTGCAGCATCCCATGCAAGATCAGTAGCACCACCTGATGCTACTGTTCCAGCAATAATCGCTGCATTATCAGCAAGCTCGGTGGCATCATCAATGCCATCGCCATCTGTATCGGTATTATTTGGATTGAGACCTAACTTAATTTCGAGTTCATCAGAGAGATGGTCTCCATCTGTATCAAATTTCTTCGGATCTACATTCCACTGCGCATACGTATAAACTTCTTCTCCATCACCAAGTCCATCATCGTCGGTATCATTATCATACGGGTCCGTACCGGTTCCACCAGCACCATGCTCATATTTATAATGTCCACCGCCATTATTGAATGAAAATACAGCGCCGGAACCTATGTTATAACCATAATTGGGGCCATCTAACAATCCATCATTATCTGAATCGATATCAAGCGCATTGATAATGCCGTCACCATCTACATCGATAGTATCATTTGATGGGATATGTGTAATAGGATTTGTTACAACATGACCAACATAGTTAGGGGTATAGGAAGTATCTGCAAGAAGTTCAGCACCATCCGGGATACCGTCATGATCTGTATCTGGATTTTTGGGATCAAGATCTCCTCTTTGGAGCACGCCTATTGCACCTGTGGTATCAAGTTTAATCTCCAAAGAATCTGGGATCCCATCACCATCAAAGTCAGCAAATTTAGCTGTGGGGGTATTTACTGTGTCATATGGCGTACCATCGGGATTTACTAAACCGAGCATTATATCTGCAACATCAGGAACACCATTCCCGTTTCTATCAGGATAAGTAAAACTTCCTGCACGAAGTGTTCCAACAAACAGCAATGTAAGACCTATAGAAACTACACCAGTAACTATAGGCTTACTGACCCTTTTTATTATGTCGTTAACTTTTACATTACCCATTGAATAACCTCCTTTTTTCTAAAGAAACTGTTGAAAACAACAACTCGACACTTTTAGACACAAAAAACAACACATTAAACCCTTTTCTCATAAAAGTATCCTCCTTTCTAATACACAAATTTATTGCTGAAAATTACTAACTTGTTCCCTTCAAACGGCAGGATTCTAATACTCAACTTTTCCAATGGCTTTCTCCTTTTTGTAAACGTTATTTTATTCATCCCGCCATATTATGTCAACTTCTATCCTTTCGGCAAAGTCAAACTCATTTTATTTTAGAAACTCTTAAAATGTCAAGCATTTTCGTATGTTCTGAATTTTTCCCAACTTGGGATTTTATCTGTCAACCTCTCCGA
Organism: Caldifarciminota bacterium; assembly: GCA_015489415.1. Taxonomy (GTDB): domain Bacteria; phylum Hydrothermota; class Hydrothermia; order B15-G9; family WFZT01; genus WFZT01. The sequence goes on from WFZT01000076.1 coordinate 1,387, forward strand.
ATACAGGGTCGAGACTTCCAATTATGGCCACAGCATCAGCTATTAAATGGCCTGGAAGAATATACTCAAGTGCCTGTAGGTTAACAAATGAAGGTGGCCTTATTCTTAATCTGTAGGGCTTATTTGAACCATTAGAGACTATAAAGTATCCTAACTCTCCTTTAGGGGCCTCTACGGCAAAATAAACCTCACCTTCTGGAGGATGGAATCCTTCAGAAATTAGTTTGAAATGATGGATCAGCTCTGGAATGTCGTGATAAACCTCGCTTTTAGGTGGAGGGACAATCTTATAATCCTCTATTAAAACAGGACCATCCGGGAGCTTATCCAATGCCTGCTCGATAATTCTCACAGACTGCCTCATCTCCTCCATCCTCACAAGGTACCTTGCATAGACATCACCTGCGGTTTCCACAGGGATGTCGAAATTAAGCTGGTCATAAACAAGATATGGATTATCTTTTCTTAAATCCCTCTTGACACCTGAAGCCCTCAATGGTGGTCCAGTAAGAGAAAGGTCTATTGCAAGGTCTCTTGGAATCACTCCAATTCCCTCTGTCCTTTCCTTCCAGATTTTATTCTTTGTGAGAAGACCATCCGGGTCTTTTAGCTTCTCAGGGAATTGCTTTACAAACGCCCTGACTGCATCAAGCCATCCATCGGGAGCATCGCCCATTAAGCCGCCAATCTTAAGAAAAGCATTGTTCATTCTCTGGCCCGAGATAGCTTCAAGCAGGTCATAAATCTTTTCCCTCTCTCTGAATGCGTATAGGAAAACCGTAACCGCTCCAATGTCATTGGCATTGGAGCCAAGCCAGACCAGATGGGAGGCAATCCTTGCGAGCTCGGCGAGAATAACTCTTAAAAACTTTGCCCTTTCCGGAACCTCAATTCCAAGAAGTTTCTCTACCGCCATCACATATCCAAGCTCATTTGACATGGGGGCGAGATAATCAAGCCTGTCGGTATAGGGAACCACCTGGTAGTAAGAGCGGTTTTCTGCAATCTTCTCTGTGCCTCTATGTAAATATCCAATCACCGGTTTTGCTTTTACAATCACCTCACCATCCAGCTCGAGCACTATCCTCATTACACCGTGCGTGGACGGATGCTGTGGCCCCATGTTGAGCTCGATTATATCAGTATTTACTCCTGTGTCTTTCTCGAAGCTCCCCTTCATAAAATTTTTGCCTCCCTTTCATACTTGATCTTATCTCTCAGCTTCATAATACCATAAATCAGGGATTCGGGCCTCGGAGGGCATCCGGGGACGTAAACATCAACAGGAATAAGACTATCAACTCCCTGCACCACAGCATAGGAATTGTAAGGGCCGCCGGCCATTGCGCATGCACCCATTGCAATCACCCACTTGGGCTCTGACATCTGATCATATAACCTTCTTACGATTGGCGCCATTTTTTTGGTAACTGTTCCTGCTACAATCATAAGGTCGGCCTGTCTCGGTGAGAATCTGAAAACCTCGAAGCCAAACCTTGCCATATCATACCTCGAGAAAAAGGCACCCATCATCTCAATCGCACAGCATGCAAGTCCCAATGGCAGGGGCCAGAGTGAATTTCTCCTTGACCACTTCAGCATAGCATCAACAGTTGTAAGAAGGATGTTTCTTCTCAACTGTTCCTCAACAGATTTCTCCTTTCCATAAATGATGAACGGGTCTCTTCCCTTTTTAGCAAGACGAATCATTCGTTCTCCTCCTTCGGGCCCCGCCTTTTAAGATATTCTTCAAATTCAATATGTAATTCTTTGGGCCTTGAAACTGGATGAGCTGCTACAGGCTCATTTCTATAAAAACCAAGCCAGGTGTGAACCGGAGGTGTACCCGGCGGAACCAGCAGGTCTTCTTTATGCAAAACGAGGTCTTTCTTCGTGGGCACTGCAAGCTCATATTCGTCAGTCATAGCAAGGGCCTCTTCAGGGCATGCCTCCACGCAGTAGCCGCAAAACATACATCTTCCAAGATCAAGGTCCCAAACCTTAGCATATCTCTCACCGTGGGATACTGGATTATAGAGGTCGTTCTCTTCACCTACAATATATATTGCCTCTGTGGGACACGCTGATGCACAGAGCATACAAGCCACACATCTTTCCTTTCCATCTTCGTGCCTCTGCAGTATATGGAGCCATTTTGCCCTCGGTGGTAACTCGCGCCTCTCCTCTGGATACTGAACGGTGAATTTCTTTTTGAAAATGTATTTAAAAGTTATCGAAAGCCCTTTAAGCAGCGGTTTGATCATCTTTACCTCCTAACAGGCTGAGCAACTTTTGCCTTGCCAATACCATTAAAATCAATGAGACTGTTTAGTCCATAGTCAAGGAACGGTCCAAAGACACGGATGACATTTTCGGGCAAATTTTTATTCGCTTTCACAACCACTTCGTACTCTTCGTTTCTCGGACCAATCAGAAGCGCACTCTCCTCTATTCCTTCTTTTTTCATCGCCTCAGGGTGCATTTCCACAACCTTATAAGGGATAAGTGCTTCAGCATCTTCACTTCTAAGCGTGTAAACAGTTTTATAAAGATGATTGGAAAGAACGAGTATATAACCGTCAAACTTTTCCTGTTTTTCAGGGACTTCGAAGCTAACACCCTTTTCCTCGAACGGGTATTTTGCAAGAGGATAGCTGTAAACCTTTTTAATGTTATGTAAAGAGGGAATCTCGTCTGGATAAGGTTCCTCAAATGTCTTACACAGGGGTAGACTTAACCCCTGATAGGGCTCTACTTCTTCAAAAATCTTCTCGGTCACTTCTTTTACACTGTTAAAGCCAGGCTTACCTGTTATAGCAGAAATAAGCTCACCAAAAATTTCCCAGGCAGGACGTGCCATAGCATAATCAGGTATAGCCTTTTCTGCCCACTGTACTCTTCCCTCTGTATTCGTATAGCTACCATCCTCCTCAAAACTTAATGCGAGGGGTAGTACAGCATTGGCATATCCAGTAACTTCGCTCCAGAAAGAATCTAAAACAACGATAAAGTCGATATTTTTAATGGCATCCAGAACTTCTTCTTTCGCTGGATACTCAATAAGCGGATCAACGTTATAAAGAATCAGGGCTTTTATCTCGCCTTTCTTTGCCCTTTCAATTATTTCAATTGTGGAATATCCTCTGACAGGCTCTAATTTCTGGCCGGCTGTCAGTACAGGACTTACCCCCATATCAATAAACCCCTGACCGTTAGGCGCACTTCTCAAAAGCAACACTTTCCCTTTAAGCAAAACGGCAGCCTGAGCAAGGGCCTTCTGGGCAGTGTATGAGAGGGCATCGTTATATATAAATATAGTATATTCATTTACGGCCTTCTCGACCCACTCACGCGATATGCCGGCTTTCTTTACCAGCTCATCCAGAGAAACATTCTCAAGTCCCTCAACAGGTATCTCTTTTTTGAGACTTGCCGCTTTCAAAATCGCAAGAGCGGCCATCTCCTCGCCGAGCACGTCATAATGATAGGCCTCTATAGCCCACCTCTTCTCAGGATTACCCGACCACTTACCAAAATAGAAAATCTTCGAGCCCTTCTTTCTTGCCCTGACGAGTCTCAAACCAACAATCGGATGAGTTTCTTTTATCTCAGTACCGAAAACGACGATGTTTTCCGCACCATCAATATCCTTTAATCTGGCACTGGATGCTGAAGCGTTTAAAACCTCAAACACAGGGTCTCCATTTGCCAGATCGGGTCTTGGAAATCTTACATCAATGTTTTTCGAACCAAGGACATCTTTTAAGAGTTTTGCAAAGAGGTAAGCCGACTCGTTTGAGCCACGTCCACCTGCCAGAGCGGCAATAGATTCATAGCCTGATTCCTCGCGAATTTCCATAAGCTTTTCGGCTACAAATTGAATAACCTCATCCCAGTCCGTCTCTTTGAATTCACCCTCTCTCTTTATGAGAGGCTGGGTGATCCTTTCGGTGGAATTAACATAACTGTGAATAAACCTTGTTCTGTCATCAATCCAGGGGTCGTTTACATCATAGTTGGGCCTCATATTAACTCTTAAAATTTCGTGATTCTCTCCCCTTACCCCACCCTCAACGATGTGGCCACGAGAATATTTTCCTCCAACTCTTGCATAAACTTTTATATTTGCCCCAATGGAATCGTGGGGTGAGATGCTATTAAAGATTTTGTGCTCCCATGGACGGGATTTAAATCTATAATCCCTGCCCGTAATTGCTCCCAGCGGGCAAACCTCGATCATGTTACCAGAAAATTCACTATCAAGGATTTTATCTCTATAGGGCCCCACTCGCATCGTGTGACCTCTGCCAAAATTACCCCAGTCGTCGTTAGCGGAAATTTCCTGATAAAAACTCACGCATCTGTTACATAGAATGCATCTATTGGGATAGAGTTCAAGATATGGATGGGCTTTAACCTTTTTCTTCTCAGTCTTTTCGAATGTGTAACGAGACTGGGAAGGTCCGTAGATAAATGTGAGGTTTTGCAGGTCACACTCACCTCCTGCATCACATACCGGACACTCAATAGGATGTGACAGCAGCAAGAATTCAATCTGGCCACGCCTTGCTTTTCTAACCTCTTCAGTCTCGGTGTTTACGACCATTCCTTCAGCTATCTGAGTGGCACATGAAGGCAACAACCCTTTTCTTCCACGAAGTTCCACTTCAACAAGGCACATGCGACAGCCTGCGTAAACCGGCAAATGTGGATGATAGCAGAAAACCGGTATCTTAATCCCCTCCCTCCATGCAACCTGAAGGATCGTTTCTCCTGGTTTAAACTCGATTTCCCTTCCATTTAATGTGAACTTTGGCATCTTTTCCTCACCTGGAAATTTTAGGTAAGTTTAACACAACACCCTCAAATTGTAAACAAAATCAAGGGGATTCTTTGAAAATTTTGTATACTATCCCACACAAGTTCGAGAGAAATAAAAAATCACATATGGGGACATAAACGAAAAACTTATCCTTCACATGTGATAAGCTTGTTTGAATATTTCCAAACGCAAAATACTCCTCTCCCCGCATAAATACTTGCGGGGAGAGGATAAAAGGTAGACATTGAGAATGAATTTTCGAGCAGGCTCCCCTGTGATTGAAAAAAGGGGGCTTGAAATGTAAAATTATAAGGCTCTTTGACAGGTGCGCCCGTAGCTCAACAGGATAGAGCAGCGGATTTCTAATCCGCTGGTTGGGGGTTCGAGTCCCTCCGGGCGCGCTCCTTTATTTTATGAATCAATACTCAACACTCATAACCATTTCCCGCATCTTCAAGTATCTCGCCTGGATTCTATCTGCCATCGTTGTCGCCGGTGGATTTGCAAGCATATCAAAATTTGGAACCTCTTTCTTTATCTTTACACTCTTCTACGGCTTTATTATCTTTGTGTTTTTCTATTTCTTTTCCGAAATCACCCTTGTTATTATCGACACTCACAAAAATCTGATGGAACTTAAAAACAAAGTGGAAAAAGGAGAAACTGATGGTAAAGATTAAATTCCTCGGGGCCGCAGGGACAGTTACTGGCTCCATGTACCTCTTTGATATTGACGGAAAGAAATTCATCCTCGAATCAGGGATGTTTCAGGGACCACATGAAATAGAAGAGAGAAATTACAATGAGCTCCCATTCGATCCATCAGAAATTGACTATATTGTAGTCACTCACGGACATCTTGACCACATTGGCATGATTCCGAGGATTGTAGCAGAAGGATTCAACGGGGAAATTATCACAACTTCTGCAACTCGAGACATCGCTTCTATCATGCTTCTCGATTCTGCCAAACTCCAGGAAGAAGAAGCCTATGCGCTGACAAAGAGAAATGAAAGACGTGGTATGCCACCGGTGGAACCACTTTATGACGTTTCAGATGCCGTTATGTCCCTAAAACATTTCACAAAGGTTCCCGGGTATGGTGAAACTTTTACCCTCTTTGACAGTGTCGAAATTACATTCAGGGATGCAGGTCATATTCTCGGCTCCGCGTTTGTGGAAATGAAATTTAAAAATGGCCCTAAATTCGTTTTTTCAGGCGATCTTGGCAACTACGACAAGCCAATTGTGAGAGACCCCGACGCCCCGGTGATGAAAGATGCCGACTACGTCATGATGGAAACCACATATGGCAACCGGGTTCATAAATCCATAAAAGAATCAGTTGAGGAACTAAAGGAGGCCATTCTTGACACCTTTGCCCGCGGCGGAAATGTTGTGATACCCTCATTTGCCCTTGAACGGGCCCAGGATATTCTTTATTACCTGAGAGAATTTTACGAGCAGGGAATTTTACCTCATGGCACTCAGGTCTTTCTGGATTCTCCACTCGCCATCTCGGCAACAAGAATTTTCAAGGCACATCCTGAGTGCTATGATGATGAGGCAAGAGAGCTACTAAAAGAGCACAAAGACCCATTTGCATTTCCGGGTCTGAAATTCACAAGATCAGTTGAGGAATCTAAGAAAATAAACAACATCTCCTCGGGGGCAATTATCATAGCCGGCTCTGGAATGTGTACAGGTGGAAGGATAAAACATCACTTGAAACATAACCTCTGGAGAAAAGAATCGAGTGTCGTGTTTGTTGGTTATCAGGCAAAGGGAACACTCGGGAGAGAAATCGTTGATGGCAGGGACAGGGTTACTATCTACGGCGAAGAAGTACAGGTAAGGGCGAAGATTTACACAATAAACGGTTTCTCGTCTCACGCCGGGCAGGATGGACTTCTCGATTGGGCAAGCAGGTTTGAAAATCCTACCTACATCCTTGTTCATGGTGAGCCTGAATCCACTGAAGCCTTTGGAGAAATTCTGAAATCAAAGGGTAAAAAAATCCACATACCAGAATATCTCGAAGAAATAGAGTTCTAATTTTCGAGAAGCTTAGCTGTGCACAAAGCGCATTCAAACATCTGGTAAATTGACCTCGGTATCTTGAAACTCAATAAGGATTTACCCTTGTGAATTTTTTAAAACTTGTTCTCGACTCTCGAAGAAAGGTTAGCCGAAAATTTCCAAAAGCTATTAATCGCGATCATTGTAAATTGACATGTGAGGCTATTTACATTAACTTTATAGGGCCATGAGTGAAGTCAGTCCGACCCGGATGAATCTTCTTATAAGGAAGAGGCAGATAAAGATTGCCCAGCAGGGAGCATCTCTTTTGAAAAATAAAAGAGATGCACTTCTCCGTGAATTTATGGACCTGATTAAACCCATTCTTAAAGACAGAAAAGAGCTTGACGAGAATCTCAAAAAAGCGATGTCGGTCTTGGCTATTGCACTTGGAATAGATGGAGCGGAAAAGCTCGAATCCGCTGCCCTTGCTACAAAGCGCGAATACATTCTGAAGGTGGAAGAGAAGAGGGTCTGGGGTGTGAAACTCCCCAGCATTGAAGGCGCAGAGATGAGGAGAAGCATCCTCGAGCGCGGATATTCTCCGCTTTCGATCACTTCGAGGATTGATCTTACTGCCGAGGCCTTTGAAAATATCGTGAATCTAATTGTTAGAATGGCTCCCATGGAGATCAAGCTAAAGAAGCTTGGCGGAGAGATAAAGAAAACTACAAGAAGGGTAAATGCTTTAGAGGAGAGGTTGATTCCGGACTTAAAGGCTCAGGTAAAATTTATCCGTCAGGTTCTTGAAGATCGTGAAAGGGAAGACAAATTTAGATTAAAGAGATTAAAATCCAAAAAGGTTAAAATGGGCAGAAAGTAAATGGAGGTGAACTAAAAATGGCTCACAAGAAGGGACAGAGTAGTACAAAGAATGGAAGAGACTCCATTTCAAAGAGACTTGGTGTTAAAAGATACGAGGGACAGTTTGTTAAAGCTGGTAATATACTTGTCCGTCAGCGCGGAACCAAGTTTCATCCGGGGTATAATGTGGGTAGAGGTAGTGACGACACCCTCTTTGCCCTGACAGATGGAGTCGTGAAATTCGAGAAGAGAAAGAACAGGATATTTGTTTCGGTTTATCCAGAATAGAAAGGTGTGAAGATTTATGATGTGGGGGCGCGCCGCTTCGCGGCGCGCCCCACTCTTCCATTAAAAGAATTTACTCCCCAAATCATCAACAATCAAAGGCCCATTGGATGAAGTTAAGTGAATCCACACGTAAGAAACTATCTTTAGAAGGGAAAATTTAGTCCGACTAAAGTGATTGATGCCAGGGAATCTGGCAACCTTCCACAACAAAAATACCTCTCACCTCATAAATTTTTTGCGGGGGAGAAGGGCTACATATTGAAAAATTTCAATTTCTAAATTTCACCATTCTCCCCTAACCCCTCCTTCCTCAAGGAAGGAGGGGGATTTAGCCTGCAGTATGCGAATTGTTAGGAGATGCATCAGGTCTTGCGAAAGGATATTTCTCACAGGCAAAAACTCGCTTCCCAATGCAAAGAAAAATTACTCTCCCCGTATAAATTCTTTGCTGGTAGAGGATTAAGGTGAGGGGTTACATCTTAAAATTTCTATTCCAAAATCCACCAAATCTCCCTCTCCCACTTCGTGGGAGAGGGTTGGGGTGAGGGTCTTCATCTTAACTTTTTATAAATTTCCAAGCGTAATGCCCCCTTCCACACCCTCTTCCACAGGCAAAGCCTGTGGGATAGGGAATGTCGGATGATAGTATTTATCGCTCACTTCGCGAGTATTGGTCATTCTCATATTCACTGCACAATTGAACGGGTATTTAAGTGTTTCTTGGCGGGTAAAATCCATCAAGGTTAACCTGGTTGGAGTCCAGATCAAAAATTTGGACTGTACAACAATCTGCCTTTCTTCACACAAAACTTCCTCTCCCCGCACAAATTCTTGCGGGGAGAGGAGTAAGGTGAGGGGTTACATCTTAAAAGGTTATAACTCTTTCCCGGCTTGCAGGCCTCACCATCCCCACTTGCAAAACAAGGTAGAGAAGAATTTAGAGTAGATTTATAAAATGAGCGAACAGGGACCTTTACAATGGTTTCCCTGAAATGGTCTTTATGTAAAGTTCAGCTTATAATTCAAGCACTATGGAAAGGTATTTTGTAGGTATAGATGCCGGTGGAACAAAAACAGAGGTAAGGGTTATATCAGAGCACAGGCTCACCATTGACCGTGTGAGACTTCCGGGATTCAACTACCAGAACAGTGATTTGGGCGAATTCGCGAAAAACATAAGGGACACCCTTGAGAAAATCAGGAAGGACCACAGGCTGGGAAAGTATGAATTTATGGTTGCCGGAGTAGCAGGTGTATTTCTCCCATTCGAGAAAGAAAAAGTGGCCATGAAATTAGAAGAGCTCACTGGAATTCCAACAAAAGTTATGTCCGATATGGAAATTCTTCTTTACGGCACTTGGGAAGGTGCACCGGGGATGGTTCTCATTGCCGGTACAGGCTCCATTGCCGCTGCCCTCTTAGAAGACGGAACAGTTGTGAGAAAAGGTGGATACGGATACATCATCGGTGACGTGGGCTCAGGTGCCTGGTTCGGTCTCAACGCACTTCGAGCAGCTCTTATGTCCCACGAAGGACTGGGAGATAAAACCATCTTAGAGGACGAAATTTTCAAATTCTTTGGTGGAAGCTCCAAGCGCGAAATTATTGGAAAATTTTATCAGGAAAAGGACAAGCCGAGAATGCTCGGGAAACTCTTTCCCATTGTGCTTGACTGCTATTTCAAAGGGGACAGGGTTGCCGAAAGAATTATTGAGGAAGGTCTTGAGGGACTTTCAAAAATGCTCCGGGTTTTACATGAAGAAACAAAAGTCATCCCAAGGGTCTTGCTTGCAGGTGGACTTTTCAAAAACTCCAGTTTTCACAGAATGTTTATCAAAAGACTCAAAGGCTTCAGCGTAGAAATGCTTGGCTCTGAGCCTTCCTACCTTGCAGCCAAGCTGGCCCTGAAGTTTGCTGAGGAGAAAAAATGAACGCTCTGGTTTTAGGAGGAGGGGCAGCAAAGGGCCTTGCCCATATTGGTGTCATTAAGGCCCTCGAGGAGTTAGGATTCAAACCAGACCTCGTGGTTGGATGCTCCATGGGCTCACTTGTGGGCTCATTTTATGTTGCTGGAATGTCCCCTGATGAAATGCTGGAGATCGCAAAGGTGGTTGATCGAAAAAAGATTGCGCACTTTTTTACACCCCATCCTTCCCTTGCTGGATTCACAGATGGCAAGAATGTGATGAAATTTCTTCAGGAATTTTACAACGGGAAACGGATCGAGGAGCTCAAGGAGAAGCGATTCATTGCAGTTGCCACAGACCTCCTCACGGGTGAAGAAATTATGATTAAGGAAGGGCCCCTTTATCTCGCAGTCAGGGCTTCCATTGCTATTCCCGGGCTTTTTACACCTGTGTACACAAAAGGACGCGTACTCGTTGACGGTGGTGTGGTTGACCCTGTTCCGGTGAGGGGTGCCAGAGCCATGGGATACGAAAAAGTCATAGCCGTTAATGTCCTCACCCGAGAGCGTCCGGAGCTCGTCGAATTCGGGATTGAAGAGGGTGAGGGAACGGAAGTAAATGACTCATTTCTCAGGTTTCTCCACAAAAACAGGATAAATAAACCATCGCTCAATCTCTTCAATGTCGCTCTTTACTCTGTCTATGCCATGCAAGGGGCAATTATTACGAACAATTTAAATCTTTACCGGCCAGATGTTTTTATTGAGCCTGATACCACAAGCATTGGTCTTTTTGACTATGATAAGGGTGAACATGCGTTTGAGTTGGGTTATAATGCAACCATGGAGAAGAAACAGGAGATTTTGAAATTAATTGAAAATTAGTCCAGGAGGTTAACATCATGAAGGTTTATCACGCAAAAAAGTTACACAATGGCAGAAAATTCTTAGAGAATCTTTATATTGGTGTCGAAAACGACAAAATCGTATATGTTGGAGATAAGCAGCCTGATGGTGAGTTTGTAGGCTCATTCCCTGTTATTACACCGGCTTTTATTGATGGACACAGTCATATCGGAATGGACAGGGCCGGTGAGCCATACACTGAGAGCGAGGCAAACGACATTTCGGACATTTTCACACCGCTTTTAAATCCGCTAAATTCCATCTATTTTGATGATCATGCCTTTAAAGAGGCCGTGCAGTTTGGTGTTCTCTACAGTTGTGTGATTCCGGGTAGCGGAAATGTGTTTGGTGGCCGCGCGGTTATCATCAGAAACTTTGCAAAATCAAGGAAAGATGGTCTCTTCAAGGATTACGGTTTCAAAATGGCACTCGGATTTAACCCTCGCTCCACTATGGATTGGCGGGGTACGAGATTCAATACAAGAATGGGTGTTTATGCCCATCTTGAAGCAAAATTCGAAGATGTCAGAAGAAAGGCGAAAAAGACCGAATTACAGAAGAAAAAGGAGCTTGCTGAGCTTGAGAAGAAATTCAGGAAGGGAGAGATTGACTACCACGAGTACATGGAGAAAAAGAGGCTCACCGAAGAGCTCTACATGTTAGAATTTAATGACGTTGAAAAGGCCATCCTTGAGCTTTTAGAGGGCAAAAAGACGGCCAAAGTCCACGTTCACAAAGCTGATGACGTGCTCTATCTCATTGAGCTTGTCAAAAAATTCGGATTTAAGGCAACAGCGGAACACCTTGGTGATATTCATGAAATAGAAATCTTCCAGGCTCTGAGAGATGCTGGGATAAATGCTATTTACGGTCCCCTTGAGTCATTCCCATACAAGGTTGAGCTAAAACATGAAAGGATTTACAACGCTAAATTGTTGATTGATTCCGGTCTTTTCTTCGGCCTTATGACAGACCATCCGGTTATTATGACCAAATTGCTATTCGTTTCCTTGAGAAACTTCCTGTTCTTTGGAATGAGTGAGGAGGAAGCATTGAGCATAATAACATGGAGAAATGCAAAAATTCTTGGCATTGATGATGTGCTTGGAACAGTTGAGGAAGGAAAGCTTGCAAGTCTAATCCTGTGGAACGATGATCCATTCAGATTATCAGCAAGACCTGAGATGGTCATTGCAGAGGGTAATGAGATCAAATGGGAGGAGCTTTTATGAGCTTTGAGCGGTTTCTATACCTCGCCTATATCGTGCTTTACGGCGTGGCGTTTGTCTTTTACCTTGTTTACTTCATAGCTCCCCGAAAACTCAGGCCCATAGTCCCGAGGTCCATTTTGCTTTTTGCCTTTGGAGTGCACACGCTGTTCATTATTGTGAGATGGATAGATGCCGGTCATGCACCTTTGCAGACTCTATACGAGGCTATTTCATGGTTTGCTTGGTCAGCCATCATTGCATACATCATTGTGGAATGGAAGAGACACGTTTATCTTGCAGGTGCGATAGTGCTTCCTGTGGTGCTTGGCTCCCTGATTTTCGCATATACAAAACTCCCATACACTACAAAGCCCCTGCCACCAGCTCTTCAGAGCTACTGGTTTGAGATTCACGTGATGGGTGCATTTGCCTCTTATGCCTACTTTGTCACAGCATTTGCCGTTGAAGTCGTCTATCTCATTTTGAGGCCTATTGTTAGAAGAGGTGGAGGTACTCGCTATGACCTCGATGTCAGGAAGTTGGAAAGATTCCACGTGATGGCTTATAACCTGATACTATTCGGCTTTCCATTTCTGACCTTCGGAATTTTCTCTGGTGCGGCCTGGGCAGAAGACGCATGGGGCGGCTATTGGGCATGGGACCCCAAAGAGACCTGGTCGCTCATTACCTGGTTAATTTTTGCTGGATATTTGCACGCGAAGGTTACTCCAAAGCTTGGCCGGAACTTTGCTTCTTTCCTCAACATCCTCGGGTTTGTAGCAATGATATTCACATTTTTAGGTGTCAACTGGCTTGCGAAAATTTTGGGAATTCCATCGCTGCACACTTACGCGTTTTAGTTCCCTTTAGATGGGAATACTTGATGAGATAATATTTCTTGCCATCGCGTTTACAGGAGGGGTGATATCTTCTACTTTTGGGATGGGAGGTTCATTCCTCATTATTCCTTTATCGGTTCTTTTCATCCCGGTTAAGAAGGTAATAGCCCTCGTCACTGTTTTCTATCTTGTCAGCGACATCACAAAATTCATCGTTTTCAGAAAATATGTGGACTGGAAACTTGTAAATCTGATATGGCTCGGTGCTGTTCCTGGTGTTCTGGTTGGCGCATTTGGAATGGTATTTATTCCTGCGAAAACAGTCGAGAAAATCCTCGGAATTGTGGTTCTACTGTATGTGATGGACACCTTCTTTGGCCTTACCCAGAAGATAAAAATCTCCAGTTTAACCGTGGTCATTAGTGGTCTTGTTTACGGTCTTCTCGCAGGCATGGTCGGTTCCGGTGGTGGAACAATAAAGGCTGCAGTTTTCCTTCACCTTGGCCTCAGAAAGGAACGTTTCGTCGGCTCTATGGCACTAAGTGCAATTCTAATAAATCTTATAAAAATCGTGATCTTCTCCAGATACTCACTCATAAGCGGGAGTGATCTTCCCGTAATAGGTCTTTTGATAATAGTTGCGGTAATAGCTGCTCTAACTGGCAAATCTTTTGTCAGGAAAATCTCACCTGTGGTTTTCGAAAAGGTGATAATGGCAATTCTGCTGGTCGCAGGTATAAAACTTCTTGCTTAGCGGTTCTGCTCGATCAAATCCATGAGCTCCACCCATTTTCGCTGGAGCTCGATCATGTTTTCAAAGGGATTACCCTTCAAGAAACTCTTCTCGTGGGCAATTTTCATATTCTCAAGGCATTCCTTCGCATCCTCACCTCTGCCGTCTGCAAGATACTCGAGGGCGAGAATCTCTGAGGCTCTAAACATCTTCTCTTCAAGGTCATCCTTGAGGAATACACCGGGATAGGGATCAAGCTCCTTGGGCTTTACCTCGAAAATACCCCAGATTTTCTCCTGCCGATTTAGCTTTTCCCTTTCAATGGTAAATCTTTCGAAGTCCACCCTGAGCTGAAGCCAGATAGGATGGGGCTTGGGCGGCGGTAGATGCTTGATGGAAAGCTTGGTGTCAATGAAGAATTTGTATCCGAAAAAGCGTGCGTTTATGAGGTAATCTATATCTTCACCACGAGGAACCTGTGGGTCAAATGGGATTTTTGTGAAAACTTCTTTGTGGAGCACCATGTTGCCTCCAAAAACAAAAGGTGTAACCTTGAGCCTGCCAGGGGAGCCGATGTAGTTCCTGAACGCTTCGTTCATTGCCTCATACTGATTCCAGTATTTCATCCAGGGGCGGAAGTCTTTTTTAAGCATATAATCACCGTCTGGTTGAAGGTAATAGCCTGCCTTTGCCCATATCTCGCTGCCGCTTCTCTCCTCCCCGATAAATTCCAGGGCCTTATCCACAAATTCCGGGTCTTCAAAGACTTCGTCGTCATCAATAAAAATAATGACCTCAGCACCTCTCAGGTGAGGTGAGATTACGCACATATTTCTGACATCGGAGTAGCCCTGAAGCTTTAGAATTTCATCAAATCCCGGAAATTTTGCCTTCAGATTCTCCACATCATCGAGGCCGAAAAGATGAGTTTCAATGCCAGAGGGTGTATTTTCCTGCACAATCCTTTTTACCCTTTCATAAGCCTCACTGTAAATTTCACGGGACGTGGGGACCACGATTATATGAAGATCAAAATCCTTATTCTTTAAAATCTCGAGGCTCCGAAGGGTGCGACCGAGCGTGCCATCTTCATCCAGAGGTGTAGGGTGATCAAAAATTGCATCACCGGGAAGACGTCCAACATTCTTAGGACGTCCCCAATAGGTGGGAATTACCATGGAAACTTTCATAAAACGGACCTCCTCTTTTGGGCTAAATTATAAGCATGGCATCCCCATAGCTGAAGAACCTGTATCTCAGCCTGATTGCCTCCTCGTAGGCCTTTTTTATCTTATCCCATCCGGCAAAGGCTGAGACAAGGAGAATGGGTGTCGAACGTGGGAGGTGAAAATTGGTAATCAGGGCATCTATGACATCAAATTTGAATCCCGGGTAAATGAATAGGTCCGTGTAGCCCTGTGAGGAGCCCTTCCCGAACTTCCAGGTCTCAAGTGAACGGGTAACAGTGGTCCCGCAGCCAAAAATCCTTGAGCCCCTTGCCCGGGCTTCCTTCAACGCTTCACGGGTATCCTCAGGGATTTCAAAATACTCCCTGTCCATCCTGTGCTCCTCAACAGTCTCTGTTTTAATGGGTTTAAATGTGCCGAGTCCCACGTGAAGGATGATGAATTTTATCTCAACTCCCTTATCTCTCAATGCCTCAAGAATGGGCTCTTCAAAGTGCAATCCTGCTGTGGGAGCGGCAATGGAGCCAGGAACCTCTGCAAAAACCGTCTGGTAGCGCTTTTCATCCAATGGTGTATCCTCCCGTCGGATGTAAGGAGGAAGAGGAACGTGACCGTATTTATCAAGAATTTCAAGAATTTTGCCACTGACCTCAAAAAGCCGGGAGCCGTCTTCAAACCTTTCGAGAACCCTGGCCTCAGCCCCACCTTCAAGGATAATAATTTCACCCACGCGTGCCTTTCTCCCCGGCTTCACAAGTGCTCTGAATAAATTCTCGTCTCTAATTTCAGTGACGAGGAGCTCCACTTTACCACCAGTTTCGGCTCTCCTGCCAAATATTCGTGCCTTGATCACTTTGCTTTTGTTCAAAACAAGAACATCACCGGGATTGAAGAATTTAACAACATCCCGAAATTTCATGTGCTGAATTTCGAAAGGTTCGCGTTTTAAGACCATAAGACGAGATTCGGAGCGTCGGGGTGAGGGAAACTGTGCTATAAGCTCAGACGGTAATTCAAAATCAAATTCATCTGTCTTTATCACCGACTGATCTTCTCCTTTCGAATTTCAAAGGCAAGGTCAGGCCTGTTGGTGGAAATAGCATTAAATCCTTTATCCATCAACTTTTTTATCACTTCAGGCCTATCCTCAGCCCAGGATATGGTTCCAAAACCAAGGTTATTGAGGTATGCTACGAACTCCTCATCAATGAGCTCGTACGGCTCCGGACTCCTCTCCTCCCAGCATGGATGAAAATAATTGGCATCCAGTGCAACAAGAGTGGGCACAGGATCAATTATCACATCAGCGAAAAGCGCAGAAGTCTTGATACGTGGGGACTTTTCTTTAACCTGTCTCAGGGCATAATGATCAAAGGAGGCTATTACCGTATCATCGTCTGGAA
>WFZT01000077.1 GCA_015489415.1 Caldifarciminota bacterium
ATGATTCTCTCTATGATGATTGCGGTTCCAAGGATAGCTAACGCGAGGAGCAACCACATCATTGAACCGCCCTTATTGAAGTATTCAACAAGTCCTTGCATTATTTAACCTCCCTTGTTTTTGTTTTTCGCAATAGTCCATTTTAAATTCATAAAACCCAATTGTCAAGCAAAAAACTATATTTTAAGAGGCTTTAGACCGCCTAACTTATCTCCATTGTAGTCCACTTCTGCAAGGAGAATTTCTTTACCCTTTTGGGCTGCTTCCCTTAAAAGCTTATCCATGTTTCCACCCTCCCTGATGCAAATGCCCACTATCACATCAGAAAGGGCTACAACCACTCTATCCCGCATAAGCATGGAGCCTGGCGTTCCCATATCGTCAAGCCCTGAAAATGAGATAATAGCATCAAATCCTAAATTGAGCCTTCGCTTCGTTATCTGGAATATTCCTCTGTCACTCACCGCAACTCGCTTTCCACCTATATTTTCAAAAAACCTATAATTTCTTCCATAAAGCCCTCCAACTGCCACACCAGAAAAACTTTTCCCTGCATCAAGTGAAAGTCTCATACATTTCTCATCTGCATCTCTGGAATTCAAGAGAGAAAAGGTCTCACTGTTTAATAATTCCATATCCCCACGCGCGTAAATAATAGGTGGCGGATAATCCATAAAATCCTTGAGTTTAGAAGGATATGTTTCATCAAAAACTGAAACAGCCCTAAACCCCGACTCGCGCATTTTCTCACTCGCCTCTCGAGCTTTATAAATCAAATTGTTAAGCTGGTTACCAAGGGCGTTAGCCGAGACTTCAAGGAGTCCAAACCTCTCCCTGTAAACTTCAAAAGGGAACTCAAGAAACCTCGAGGGAGAAATTCCCTCAAAATACAAAGCACGCAAAACTTTATAAATTGTCCTGTCTCTGATTCCAGGAACAAGATGAAGCAGTATGAGGAAAAATTCCATTTCCCCCATTCAACTATTATGGAATCCTCACCTTCCTTTTTCAACTTAGAGGGTATAGAATCAATCCCATGCAATGTGCAGTTATTGATGTAGGCTCAAATTCCGTTCTTCTTGCCGTTGCAGACGAGAATGGAAATCCCATCCTCGAGCTTGATCGTGTTACAGCATTAGGTGAGGGACTAAATACCTCGAAAAGGCTCAGGCATGATGCAATGGAGAGAACCGCCCTCGCCATGTGCGATTTCAAAAGGAGAGCAGAAGAGATGGGAGCTGAAAGGGTGATTGCGGTCGGTACAATGGCTCTCCGGGTAGCTTCAAATTCAGGTGATTTTCTAAAGCTGGTAAACGACCTTTGCGGCATCGAAATAAAAATCATATCCGGTGATGAAGAAGCAAAACTCTCGTATGAGGCAGCCGTTTCATCACTTAAACTTTCCGGCAGCACCGTAGTGTCAGACGTTGGAGGAAGAAGTACAGACATAGCCTATGGTGAAGGTGAAAATCTTATCCGCACCTATAGTCTTGATTTGGGTGCCCTGAAAATCCTTGAGGGCAGCCATCTCAATTTTAAAGAAACTTCGCACTTTAGTGACATCCAACAACTGAAGAAAGAAATTTTCGAATATCTCAGCGAAAATCTTCTTAAAACCACCCCTCAGAACTTCGTTATAATAGGCGGAACAGCCACCAATCTTGCCGCCATGAAACTACAACTCAGGCAATATGCCCCCGAGAAGGTTCACGGCTTAGAACTTTCGAGGACATCTATTGAAGAACTCCTCAATAAGCTTATCTCAATGCCGATTTCGGCTCGAAGGAAACTGATCGGACTTCAACCCGAGAGGGCAGAGGTAATAATTCCGGGAACAATAATTATCCTTGCTTTAATGGATTTTTACGGCCAGGATTATGCTATCGTGAGCGATAGAGGGTTGAGACACGCGATTCTTGCCCGGTGTTACTCAAACAAACTCAAGAGGTAGAAAAAGGCAAAAACGTATCCTTCAAAGCCCATTCCAGCTATCACAGCATCCGCAGCCCTCGCAGTGATAAGGGAATGACGAATCTCCTCTCTTTTAAACACGTTTGATATGTGAACCTCAACGATCTTGCCATCAAATGCCCTTAGCGCGTCAAGAATGGCAATACTGTAATGAGAATAAGCACCTGGATTTATGATAATTCCATCCACTGAGCCAATGCATTGATGAATAAAATCCACAATCTCACCCTCGCTATTGGACTGGAAAAACTTAAATTCAACATTCTTCCCTTCAGAAGCTTCTATAAGCATCTTCTCAAGCTCTTCAAGGGTGCCAGAGCCGTATATCTCAGGCTCCCTTCTGCCAAGAAGGTTGAGATTTGGCCCATTGATCACAGCTATCTTCATAATAAACCTCCTTTCAACCTGATAATTTCATCTGGCTCCATAGGGTTTATGATAACATCACCGGGTTTGCGCGGTATTACAAAGTCAATCTTACCACGAGAGGCCTTTTTGTCCTGTACGATTTTTTCAAGAATCAACCTCTCATCCACGCGCTCAGCATCAGGCAACTTCCGCAGTAATCCAAATTTACCGAGCAACTTCTTTGTTCGCTCAAGGAGCCCAGTCTCAGTAATTCCAAGTCCTATCCCAATTTCAATTGCCTTAACAAGACCAATGGCAACAGCCTCGCCATGACTTATTCCCAGTATCACCTCATAAGCATGACCAAGTGTATGCCCAAGATTGAGTAACTTCCTCTTACCAGTGGACTCCCTGAAGTCTTCCTCCACGATCCCGAGTTTTACTTTCGCAGTTCTCTTTATCACCTCAGTGAGTGTCTGAAGATTACGCCTTAGCAACTTATCTACATTTGCCTCAAGGAATTTGAAAAATGCATCCCCGTGATCGAAAGAATTCCCCCCACCTGACTCCTCCCCCCACGGACGAAGTCCGTGGGGGGAGGTCGGGAGGGGGGCACCATCTTCTAATTTATTTGAAAACGTAGTCTCACCAATTATTGCAGACTTCACAATCTCCGCAAATCCCTGGCGAAAATCCTTTCCATCAAGCGACAAAAGAGCTAAAGGATCAATCAAAATCAAATCCGGGTGATAGAATGTCCCAATGACGTTCTTTATCCCCCTGAAATTCAAAGCATTTTTCCCACCAAGACCTGCATCAACCTGGGCAAGAAGGGTTGTGGGTGCATTAATAAACCTGACACCTCTTTTGAAAGTAGATGCTGCAAATCCCACCACATCTGAGGCTGCACCTCCTCCTATAGACACCACAGTGGTTCCCCTTGTTGCCCTTGAATTCAGCAGGAATTCATAGATTCTCGTAAGAGTTTTTAGGCTCTTTGCCCTATCACCATCAGGTAACACAAAAACACTCTCTGGCAGAAACTCACCAAATAATCTGTAAGCTCGCCTCTGGGCAAAATATCTGACATCCCCCTTTGTGAAATTCCCCAAATCCTTTAAAATCCCGGGCCCGAGTAAAATTTTCTCTATGCCATCCAGTTCTTCTTTGATGTCCCAATCAATAAGATAGAGTATACTCTGAGCCACGGTCCATGGATTAGCAACCGCATCCACAGTATTACCCACCCTTTCGTATATTTCCCGTCTTTCATTCAGAATTTTTCTCAGGTTATCCTCAATCCCCCCTTTCAAAAGAGGCCTCACATCACTTTTTCCCCTGCACCTTCTAACAAGCTCTTTAAGTGGAACCTCAAGATACACTCCCAGTGACTGCTCTCCAATCAACTTGAGATTTTCCGAATCTGTCACCACTCCCCCACCGGTGGCAATCACCGTATTCTCAAGACGCATTGCGGACTGCAGAACCTCTTTCTCCAACCTTCTGAAATAGTCCTCACCGTAAGCTCTAAAAATTTCAGGGATTTTAAGGCCAGAGCGCTGTTCGATAAGCCTATCCGTGTCAACAAAATCCCATCCGAGTGCCGCGGCAAGCCTCTTTCCAACAGTGGTCTTGCCACTGCACATCATACCTGTGAGAACGATTCTTCTGGGGATCATCAGAGGCCAAATCTTTTGAA
Source organism: Caldifarciminota bacterium (assembly GCA_015489415.1). Classification (GTDB taxonomy): domain Bacteria; phylum Hydrothermota; class Hydrothermia; order B15-G9; family WFZT01; genus WFZT01. The sequence continues at coordinate 4,019 of WFZT01000077.1, forward strand.
AATTGCGTCCACGTTCCTCAAATAATCGTGGTTTAAAACCTCTTCGAGTTCCTCTGGTGTTAAATACTTCGCGATGTTTTCATTTTTTCTGATTAGCTCTTCAAAGGGCTCACCGCTCTTCATGGCCCTGTGGGCAGATTCCTTCACCCATTCGTAAGCCTCACCTCTCCTGACACCCTTTTTTACAAGGGCAAGGAGAATCGCCTCCGAGAGATAAAATTTCCCGTATTTGACCAGATTCTCGTTGATCCTCTCCACATTCACAACCAGCCTGTCAACTATATCCTTTAGCAATGTGACCATGTAGTAATAAAGGGAAAGGGCATCTGGCATCAAAAATCTCTCGGTTGAGGAATGGGATATATCTCTCTCGTGCCAGAGTGCAATATTTTCCATGGATGTGTGGGCATAGCCTCTCAAAAGGCGTGCGAGACCGCATAATCTCTCACTTTTTATAGGGTTCCTCTTGTGGGGCATGGCAGAGGAGCCCCGCTGTTTCCTTCCAAACGGTTCCTCAAGCTCTCCCACTTCTGTTCTCTGAAGCAGACGAATTTCTGTGGCAAATTTTTCAATATTACCTGCAGAAATGGCAATCACATCAAAAACATAGGCATAGCGGTCTCTCGGCACAATCTGGGTTGAAACTGGCTCGGGCTTCAATCCAAGCTTATGAAGCGCCTTTTCCTCGACCTCAGGGCTTATGAAGGAATAGTTTCCCACGGCGCCGGAAATTTTACCGTAGCTTATTTTTTCAATGGCGGAGCGTAGATTTTCTATATCTCTTAAAAAAGCCGAATAGTAGGAGAGAAATTTCAAACCGAGACTCGTGGGTTCAGCAAAAACCCCATGAGTCCGGCCCATTATGGGTTGATAACGGTACTCATTGGCCTTCTCTCTAAAGCTCAAAGAGAGCTCACTCAGGGCTTTTAGATTTAGCTCAAGGGCATTTTTCAAAATGAGTGAATTGGCGGTGTCTACCACATCAGAAGAGGTCATGCCAAAGTGCAAATACCTCGCAGGATCACCGGCTATCTCCTCAATCGTAAGCAGGAAGGCGATAACGTCGTGGTCAACCTCTCGCTCGATCTCCTTTGCTCTTTTCGCCACCCAGTTGAAATCCACATCTTCCATAGATTTTCTGACCTTTTCCGGGACATCTGATGGGATAATGCCCATATCTGCCTCTACCTCAGCCACTGCGATCTCCACTTCGTACCATTTCCTGTACTTGAATTCATCCGTGAAAATTTTCTTTATCTCGTCTTTCCAGTACCTTTCAATCATTTCAATCCATCCTGTAAAGTATTTTGAAACTCCCAAGCTCTCCCTCAAGACGATTAATCAAAAGGTCAATGAGGGAGAACCTCTTCTTTTCTTTTTTGTAAACAAGACTCACGTGTCCTTTTATTCCGGCAAGTTTTTTAAGAATGTTAACTGCATCCTCTATCGAGCCGAGTGTATCAACGAGACCAGCCTTTAGTGCCATCCTGCCCGAAAAAATCCTCCCATCCGCAAGTTTCCTTACGCTGTCAGCTGGAATGTGACGAGCCGATGCCACCTCTTCAACAAACTGCTTATAGACATCCATCAAGACGCCTTTTAGCAACTTCTTCTCCTCCGGTTTCATCTTTCTGAAAGGAGTGCCTGAGTCCTTGAATTTTCCTGTTTTTATAATCTCGTACTGGATACCTAACTTCTTTAGAAGGTCTGAGACCACAGGAAATTCGGCGATAACACCAATGGAGCCGGTAATTGTTCCGGGATTCGCAACAATCTTATTAGATGCAAGGGAAACGTAATATCCACCAGAAGCTGCAACACTTCCGAAGCTCGCAACGATGGGCTTTCCGGCTTTTCGTGTCTTTTTCAGTGCCTCGAGTATCTCCTGAACAGGTCCAACGGCACCTCCCGGAGAGTCCACCCTGAGGAGTATGCCCTTGATATCAGAATCCTCCCTCAGACGCTTTATCCAATTGACGAGGGTGTCCGAACTCCTGATCGTGCCTTTGACCTCCACTACACCAATTTCGGCTCCAGAAATGCCAATGTGGGATGGCTTGAAGAACTTCCATAGGACGGCGAGAACAATTATCAGGACAATAAATTTGACAATCGGATTCTTCATGGGAGCGTATCAACGTAGAAGATCAATCCCGCCCGAAAATCAGAGCCATCAACAAAGAGATTTATGTACCACTGTCCCCTCTCGTAAACGCGTTTGGAGAATGAGGTAATGATATTCTCACCCGGTGGAATTCTCACCGTTGAGGAATCCGAAAAAGTGCTGTCCGGCCTGTACCATTTGGTCGTGACATAATGGGAATCTGCCGAAGATGACCAGAGTATCCACAGGTTCACAGTATCTCCACTGTGAAAAAACTGTGTGATACCGGAGGGGTAACCATTGACAAGGTGTCTTGAAAGCTCAATATCCCCGATGTAGGGGTCACGACTGTATGAAATCCTACCTATGGTATTTGACTCCTTGGTACAGGAGACAGCAAACATCATAATAATTATTGCAATGACCCATCTCATAATGTGTCTATTTTAAAGTCAAACTAACCACGTTGGAATGCCCTTTGAGCTTGGTCGAAAATCCCCCCTCCTCTCCTCCCCCCACGCACTTTGTGCGTGGGGGGAGGAACAAGGTGGGGGGAATTTTTCCTCAAAAATCAGAGAATTTGAGATTTTTTCGAACAGGCTCATGCCCTTTGCGGGGCGGGGTCGTGCACTTCGTGCACGACCCCGCCCCGCAGCAAAGCTCGTTTGAAAAATCCTGAATTTTAGTTACCATCCTTTCCAGCGGATTCTCACTACCTCACTGATAATTACAGTCCACACCCATCCAGAATTTTCTAAACTGTGAGAAATCTTTGATTATTTCTTTTAAAAGCACATTTCCCCATCATGGGTGCTCTTTACATGCTTTCCCACCATTTTACCTATCTGTGGAATTTCTTCTTTTTTCCATTCACCTGTGAGACTTCTACCACATTTTCTTCCCCTCCCGCAAAGCGGGAGGGCATTGAGGGGGGAGGGCAAACCTTACATCTATCCTCCCAAATTTGAAAAAACTGCAAACATTGTCCTATAATACTTCCAGCATGGTAAATCTACTTTTTGGCATACACTGCCATCAGCCGGTGGGTAACTTCGATTACGTTATCAAACACGCCTTCGAGAAATCCTACAAACCTTTCCTCGAGACACTTTACAACTATCCGGATTTCAAGTTTTCCATCCATTACACAGGCCCACTTTTAGAATGGATTGAGCAAAATGAGCCTGAATTCTTTGAAATCATCCGCGAAATGGTCAGCAGAAAGCAGGTTGAAATATTTGTCAGCGGATTCTATGAGCCTGTACTTGCTTCTATTCCGGAAAATGACCGCGAGGCACAGATTCTCATAGCCCGTGAATACGTCATTAGAAAGTTTCATTACATGCCCGATGGCCTATGGCTCACCGAACGGGTCTGGGACCCATCAATCGTGAAATCTCTTATTAAATCTGGCATTAACTACGTTCTCGTCGATGACTTCCACTTCCTATCAGCAGGGTTTGACAAAGCTAACCTCCACGGCTATTACCTCACAGAATCTGAAGGGCAAACCCTCGGGATATTCCCGATTGATGAGAAACTCCGCTATCTAACCCCATTTAGACCGGTTGATGAAACCCTAAAATACCTGAAAGAGCTCCATGAAAGCCAGAAAGAAGCTGCCATCATCTTTGACGATGGGGAAAAATTTGGTATCTGGCCAGGGACCCACGACTGGGTTTACAAAAAAGGATGGCTCAAAAAATTCATAGAAGGCATACTATCCCTCGAATTTGTCCAGACTTCAACATACAGGGAATTTTTTGAATCGCATAAACCCTTAGGAAGAGCCTACCTTCCAACAGCTTCCTATTTTGAGATGAGCGAATGGTCCCTGATGCCTGAAAAAGCTCTTAAATTCGTGGAATTTGTTAATAGGCTCAAATCCGAAGGCATATTCGAAGAAAACAAAATTTTTGTCCGTGGGGGAATCTGGCAAAATTTCCTCGTAAAATACAGCGAAGCCAACAGAATGCACAAAAAGATGGTCTATATTTCCGGAGAGCTCAAGGACACTCCCGTGGAGGAGAAAATCCCCCTCTATAGGGCTCAATGTAACGACGCCTACTGGCACGGAATCTTTGGTGGACTTTATCTTCCGCATCTTAGACATGCGAACTATTCAAATCTTCTAAAAGCTGAGCGAAACCTTCCTGCACCAATCTTTGAGGAAATTGACATTGATTGTGACGGATTTTATGAAATTTACGCGAGGACAAAATTTATCGTCGCGCAGATAAAGCCATCCTACGGTGGTGCCCTAACAGAGTTTTCCTCCCTCAAACAGGCTCTGAACTTTCAGGACACCCTCATGAGAAGATTTGAGCACTACCACAAGGGGCTTAAAGAGACACACCATAGTGAGAGTGGAGTGGCCTCCATCCACGAGATGCCAAAAAAGGTTGACAGAAAGAAACTGATTTACGATTGGTCGGAGAAATTTTCGTTACTTGACCATTTTATAGAGGACTCTCCGGAGGCAAAGAGCCTTGCCCGCGTTGAATTTAAAGAATTGGGAGACTTTGTTAACCAGCCATACGAGTACTTTATGGAGAAAAACGGGGTGAAGCTTCACCGCTCTGGTGGTGTATTTGATGGGGGAAAACGCCCAATCGAGATTGAAAAGGAAATAACCATACCGCTCGAGAGACCTGAGGTTATTGCAAAATACAGAATCCCTGGAAGGTCTGGCAATGCAGTTTTTGCCGTGGAATTTAATTTCTCCATGCCTTCTGCCGATTCAAAAGAATCCCGTATCATCCTGGATGGCAAAATCATTGGCAATTTCCACGACATACTTGATGCGAGGGGACACGAACTCATTTTAGACGACACCGTTTTCAACACAGCCGTAAAGCTCAGAAGTGAAAGGGAAACAGTTTTCAGGATATTCCCGGTTTATACTGTATCACAATCTGAGAGTGGACTTGATTACACGTATCAGGAGACGGGGATTTTTATGTTATTTGGTCCGGTTGAAGGGATATTTGAAAATACCATAACTATTTCGATACCTGGAGGATGAAATGCCAGAGTTAAGATATGACCCAATACGCCAGAGATGGACAATAATCTCTATTGAACGAGGCAGGAGACCTCACGAGTATGTTACCGAAAAGGAAGAGGTGAAGAAAGTAGACTCCTGCCCATTTGATTATGGGAACGAGCAGAGAACTCCGCCTGAGATATATGCCATTTCTGACCAACCGAGGCAGCCAAATACACCTGGCTGGAAGGTCAGAGTGGTGCCCAATAAGTATCCGGCACTGAGAATCGAGGGAGAGTTAAAAAGGGAAGGAGTTGGCCTCTTTGATGTGGTCTCTGGAATCGGAGCCCATGAAGTGATCATCGAAACACCTGACCACAACCGTGAAATGAGCGACAGAACCCCTGAGGAGATAGCGCTGGTTTTGAAAGCCTACAAAGAGAGACTCCTTGATCTGAGAAAGGATACACGATTCAGGTACATCCTGGTCTTTAAAAATCATGGAAAGGATGCAGGGGCATCTCTCTCGCATCCGCATTCACAGTTAATAGCGACGCCGATTTTCCCGCCCGTGGTTAAAGCAGAGCTCGTAAGCGCACGCGAGTATTATTTGAGGAAAGAACGCTGTATTTTCTGCGACATCATAAAACAGGAGCTCACATTGAGGGACAGAATCGTATGGGAAAGCGACAAATATGTTTTATGGGAACCATTTGCCTCTTCCTTCCCCTTTGAAACCTGGCTATTCCCCAAATACCACTCTCACGATTTTGCACTCCTTCCGGATGAGGAACTCTACGACCTCGCAGTGGCATTAAAGGAGATGCTCGTAAGGATAAAGGCCTTATTAAACGATCCTCCGTACAACATGGTGCTTCACACTGCTCCTCCACCCCATCCGAGGCCGGGGCATGCGGATTACTGGGAAACCCTTGAATTTGACTTTCATTGGCATATTGAATTGATTCCAAGAATCACAAAAATCGCGGGGTTTGAATGGGGATCAGGTCTTCACATAAATCCAACTCCACCAGAAGAGGCAGCAAAATATTTGAGAGAAGTAGAGCTAATTTAAAACGAGGAGGTTTTTCTATGTTAGGAGACCTTATAGGCCACCTTGAGAAGGAGGAGCACAGGATTTTGCGGGACACTGTTGCCCGCTTTGCAAAGGATAAGATTGCACCAATCGCAGCAAAAATCGACGAAGAGGATTGGTTACCCGAGGAGATATTCAAAGAGATGGGACAGCTCGGCTTCACAGGGATTATGATTCCAGAGGAATACGGTGGCTTTGGAATAGACCCTCTCTCCGCTGTCATCGTTTTAGAAGAGATTGCGAAGCAAAGCGCCTCTGTTGCTCTTTCACTTATGGTTACCTCGGTTTTATTTGGTCATAATGTAGCCTATTGGGGGCAAAACGAGGAGCTAAAGAAGAAATACCTGCCAAGGATTGCCTCTGGTGAGATCATCGGCGCTTATGCACTCACAGAGCCTGATGCGGGCTCCGATTCTGTTAGTATTAAAACCCGCGCTGAAAGGAAGGGGGACTACTTTATTGTCAATGGTCAGAAGATGTTCATCACCAACGCACCTGTTGCCGATGTTTTCTATGTTTTTGTCTATACTGACCCATCCAAGAAAAAAGAGGGCATGAGTGTGCTACTGATTGACAGGGATATGGAAGGGGTGACAATTGCGAAAAAACTCGAAAAAATGGGTATGCGCGGCTCTCCCACAGGCCTCATCTTCTTTGAAGACGTCAAAGTACCTGTTTCAAATATTATCGGAACAGAAGGTATGGGATACCCTCAGATGTTGAAAAGCCTTGAAATCGAGAGAATGGTAATTTCTGCCATTTCCACAGGTGTTTCTCTTGCTGCACTCGACTGGATGGTGAGGTACGCAAATGAGAGGAAACAGTTCGGGAAACCTATAGGTCAGTTTGAAATGATAATGAAAAAAATAGCCGATGCTGGTGCCCAGCTTGATGCTGTAAGAACCTATCTCTATACCTACGCAGCAACCTATGATGAAGAGAGGGACAACAGATTCGAATCAGCATCAGTCAAATTCCTGGCCTCCGAGACAGCGGTGAAGATTACTCTCGATGCCATACAGGTACTTGGTGGATATGGTTACACCAAAGAGTATCCGGTTGAAAGATACATGAGGGATGCGAAGCTCCTTGATATCGGCTCCGGAACCTCTGAAATTATGCGCTTTGTAGCGGCAAAATCCCTGCTCAAGGCCGGAAAGATTATCTAACCGGGGAGTTTTTAAAAACTAAATCTATTTGAAACTTTGCTTCTTTCAGCACATCTTTTTGCGGAAGGGTTTATATGGAAAAATTTCCTCAAAAATGGGGATTTCTGAATTTTAAGAACAGGATTTCCAAAGGGTGAGCTGTTTAGAAAAAATTCAGAAGTTAGTAGATTTATAAAATGAATTCCCCCCACCTGTCTCCTCCCCCCACGCACAAAGTGCGTGGGGGGAGGATGGGAAGGGGGCATTTTCGAACACTTTTCCAAAGGGTTTTAAATAAACTCCCAGAGTCGTATAATTGTCAAAAATGGGAGGTGTGAAATGATAGAAATTGTGTTATCGGTCATTTTAGCATTCAATCCTTCGGTAAACAACTGGCAATGGAACTCCATCGGTCCTGATGGGGGTACAGTTCTGTCCATTGCCTCCAACTCAGACGGGACAAATCTTCTGGCTGTTACAATTGGAGCGGTGTGGAAATTTAATGGTTCAAGCTGGTCAACCGTATTTCCAATCTCAGGTCCCGGTACTATTCTCAATACCGGCCAGGATAGTTTCTGTTTGATTATCTCAGACGACTCTACTCTTGTCTACACTTCATCTGATGGAGGTAATACCTGGACCCAAACCTACTCCTCAGACCGTTGGTTTGCGGGAGCTTCCAACGTGAATTCGCATTATGTGTATATCGCAAATGGAGACTCGGTATACATTTCTTCAGACGGTGGGAATACCTGGACAAGTGTCCCCAGACCGATAAATTCATCAAACAACATAAACTTAAATGGATGCCGAATCTCGTACTCCCCCAACTTTCCCTCAGTTGTTTTTATGGCAGTATCCGGCGATAGCATGGGAAACCCAATGCTCTGGCTCTTTAAATCCAGTAACTATGGTCAGAGCTGGTCACTTGTTTTTAATGATACCATCATAAGCGAAATTGACGCATTCCTCGTAGACCCTGATGACACTAATAGATTATTCATCGGGGCAGGAATTGGAGAAGATAATTCCATTCCAGGAATATATGTTTCCACTGATGGAGGAGCAACCTGGACACCAACAATTGCATCCATTCAGGCGGGTATAATTTTCCCGAGTGATCTAAAGATGTATAACGACACACTATATGTCGCTTCCCTTATAAACCCAGGAATATATAAAGGATTCCAGGTAGCGGGTTTATGGTATTTCAACGCTTTATCCACAGACTATATCACTTACTCTCTTGATATAACTTCGAATGGTACAATGTATGCTGGGATCAGTGGCGGGGTGATGCAATCATCTGATAGAGCAAACTTCCAGGATATAACTCAGGGACTTCGAGCAGTTTATACACCTTACACACACGGAGTTATTGGAACTTACTACTCAGTCGAGGCCAATGGGTACATTTACATGATTGATGGAGTATTTACAGCGGAGTGGACTGGTCCTGTTTTCACAAATGTCCTTTATTACAGCTCCAATGGCGGTAACACATGGTCAAAGCGGTTCTTGCCAGGAATAATCATGCCGGTCGGGGTACAAACTTCACCTACAAACCCATCTGTTGTCTATCTTTCGGGACTCGGATACAACTTTGATCCAACAGGTAACTTCCGACTCCATTCCATTTACAAAAGTACCGATTATGGAGCCACTTTCACCGCAATGGACCCTGGATTCACAATAGATAGTTTAGCATATTTCTACGACGTTACATGGGTCTCACCTTCAGACCCCAACAGAATTATTGTCAAAGCCTACACATTTGATAAAAATGGCCCGAAGCCAGGAGGCGCCTCATTGCTCCTCTCAACTGATGGTGGTGCCTCGTTCAGCGCTATCCTGCCAAACTTTGTGCCATTGAGGGTAGTGGGAACTGACACAGTGTATGCGGCAGGATATAATCCAACCCCCACAATCCTCATAAGCCGAGACGGCGGAGATAACTGGAATCTCTTTACCATCCCTCCAGGAGTGGTCAACGATATGGCCATCGAAAACGGCTATCTCTACTACTGTTTCAACGGTCAAAATGGTCTTATGGTGGAGAGATCCTCTAATGGGGTAACAATTGATACTCTTTGGTCTTTTAGCATTTACACCGATTTTGCGAAGCTCGTAACCAACGGAAATGATGTGTTTGTAAGTTTCAAGACTTATCAAGAAGCTGAGCAATTCGTTTATCATTACAAAAATTCAAACTGGTCGGCCGACACCGTTGATTTTACAGTGGGAGGCCTCATGCTATCTGACACATCATTGATGGCGTTTACAGCGGGAAGGAGCATCTACTCGAGCACAGAAGCACTGACAGGGGTTGGTGAATCCGCTCCCATCGGCTACACAAAACATGTAAAAATCCTCTATACAGCAAAGGGACCGGAAATGTTTGTTAGCACGAATTCTCCGTACAAACTCAGGGTTTACGACGCCACCGGAAGGGAAATACTGGATAAGAAGGTTATGAGTCATAGGGTGATTATGAATTTTAGGCCCGGGGTATATTTCTATCGGGTGGAGAGCAGCAAACTTCGTGAGACGGGAAAATTTGTGATTTTTAGGTAAAATAAAAATGTGTGGGGGCGGGCGCAAAGCGCCCGCCCCCACATTTAATATCCTGCTATCTTAGAAGTTTGGTACTCCTAACATCCTGAGAACACCAATTATATCGTTCATTACCATGTTGAGGGTATTCTTATTGTGAATTTCAATCCATTGCCAGGATTGCCTTTTACATCTATTTCCCCACCGTGAGCTTCTACGATTTTTTTAACAAGATACAGCCCAAGTCCAAGTCCCCGGGTTTTGGTGGTATAAAACATATCAAAAATATGCGTAAGTGCTTCTTCACTCATTCCACTGCCATTATCTGAAATCTCCAGAATAAAGCTATGTCCCCTCCTTTTTACATCTACCCTTATTTCCGTAGCATCTGCTTCAATAGCGTTTTTAAAAATGTTATAGAGCACCTGTTCCATCCAGTGCGGATCGCAAAAAACATCTGTTTCCTCATTGACTTTCACGCTGATATTTCTCGCAAGTTCAGCCTGTAATCCAGAAACAACCTTATCTATCAGTTCACTCAATTTACAATTTGCCAGTTTCAACTTGATGTGACGCGATACATTTCTGAAATCGTTAACAATGGAAATCAACCTCTTAGTTTCATTTCTTATCATCTCGGTAAACCTGTCTCTCCCACATTTTGACTCAATCATCTGGAGAGCAAGATGGATAGTATTTAATGGATTTTTTATTTCATGAGCGATAAGGGAGGAGAACGATGAAAGTTCCTGAAATCTCTTTTTCTCAGCTTCTTCCTCTTTTATTCTTGCCTCCATTCTTACAATTCTTTCGTGAAATTTTAGTATTCCAACGAGGGCTATAAGGAAGATCAGGGTGGAGAAAAAAACGAGTGTCAGACCAGTCCTCTTCTGCTTTTTGAGTAATACGTCAAGGAATTTTAGGGAGTATCCTCCCACAAGAGATGAATGTCTCCCAAGATTAACCTTAAATTCGAGGATGTCGTGGTCGATGGTTTTTACAATCCTCAAGGAATCGCTTATCCCCGGCTCTATAGGGAGGAAATAATCATATTTTGATTGCCAGTAAACCACACTGTCACCGATCATGTAAGCAAGATAGTCAAATTCTCCTTCTTTTGTTAGTTTATCGATTACTCTCGATATATCTTCCAGTTTCAAGTCTCGATGACATGAAAACACTGTAAAAGTTTGCTTTATCCCTGAAATGTAGTTTCTTGCGATTTTTAGATAAGCATTTCTTGTGGACGTGTAATTTCTGAAGAAAATGAAGCCCACAAGGGAGACGAAGAGAATGTAAACAAGGAGTATCAGGAGGCCGAATCGCTTAGCCATTATCGTCTTCCGTGCCGGCCTCTCCTTTGTTTAAAGCCATGTCCCCGCCACACGGGAAAGCCGTTTGGGTCACGTAGAGTCAGTTTTTTCTTCAGAGTTTTATCGTTAATTTTCCCTGCGATTATTATGTTGTTGTGAATACTACCATAAATTTCCACCGTGTCTCCGGTACGTGGAAGCCACGGCATTCCAAATCGTGGCCCAAGGAGTACCTCAAAAGTATCCTTTTTTTCAGTAACAATGTCCATTCTTATAGGCCATGCTGTGTCGTGCACAGCATCAACCACCCCTCCTACAGTCTTCAAACTCTTGAGATTATAGTACAATCTCTGCCCCCCTGGTTGGGCAAATAATGTGAACGTTAACAGTAAACTAAGAATCATTTTTGCAGCTCCTCCCATATTTCGTATGGGGTTTTCCCTATTTTATCCGAAAATTCACGCAAAGTCATGTTCTTATCCATCTTTACCCCATACTTTAAAAATAGACTTTTGACCTTCTTTTCACTTACACCTTGCCTCTCAATCAGTTCCTCAAAAGTCATCCTGCCGAGTCCCATTATCTGTTTACCGGAAAATCTTTCCTTTAGAAGATCATAAATATGCTCGGGAGAAGTTGAGTTTTTAGCTGCTATGTCTTTTAATTTTTCGTCAACGCTTTGTACCTTTATTCCTCTATTATTCAGATATTTGAGGGCAATTTCTGGATCACCTTTCAAATCTTCCACCACTTTTTTCAGAGAATAAAGTTCCATGTGAGGAATCGGTGGAGACTGGAGTTTCTTCTCCCATGAATTCTTGAAGTAATCCCCGATATCCATAACAGTTTTGAAAGGTGGAACGTTTCCTGCCGACCCAACTATGATTACGACGGTCAAAACTGTAGCAACTGCGAGCTCCTTTTTCAGATAAAATGCATGCTTTGCCTTTCTGTACACGTAGTTATAAAGAGATTTCCAGTTGTAGTAAATGTGGAAGATAGCGAATATCAAAAACGCGTATCCAAGGTTTGTATGCAATGATTCCCACTGGGTTTTTGTGAGACCCAGTAGTTTCCAGTTTGTCCATTGTGCAATTCTCCCAGGTGGCACGATGTATAGGATGATCCCTGAAAAAACGAGACCAATAAATGAGAGTGCCATCAGAAATGCTACGAATCCACGAGAATGCCACTTCTTTTCTTTCCTCTTTACTGCTGTCATTTTTAGAACCTCCTGTGTGTAACGTCCAGTGGGCTTAAAGCTATACAGAGTTCCCGGCTGAATTCCAGGGGGGGGCGTGCCCCTGCGGGGCACGCCCCCCCTGATTCCTGTTTTTATCTTGCTCTCCCACGATATCTAAATCTACTTCTTCCGTTTGAACCCGAAATAATCCCGTCAAATCTCTCCTGTGAAATATACTGAGGAGAGTATGTGCCACCATTCCTTAAAATCTGTCTATAAAATGCCCTCATGTGGTTCTCTGAACCATTAACAAGGTGTGTGTAAACCCTGATCACGTCAGAATTGACGGCAATATTTGCGAGGGCCTCATCCAGATCGTAAATATCAAGGTCTTCAATGGTTGCTCCCACCACGAGGGCGTCAAGTAACGACCTGCTCCCCTGTTCCACAAGTCTCTGGTAGAGAGCCGTTAAATTTGGATCCTGGAAGAATCCAATCGAGTCATTTGTTACGGGATCAGCAATTCCATATCTGTCAAGTAATGTTTTTACTGCATTTGTGTGTCTCTGCTCACTCGAGGCAATGTTATTGAATATTCTTGCTCCCCATCTTTGGTATAGAGTGAGGTACACGTCTCTTGCAAGCTTTTCTTCCTGTCTCATGTGTATGAGACTCTGGATTTCATCCTGGGTCAAATCAGTTGTCGTGGGTTGAACAGCAGTGGTCTGTGCCACTGGATCATTCATGGAAATAGCTGATGATTGACCGCAGGCAGTGAATGCAAATACAGAACCTACTATTATAGTTAGTGCTAACAATCTTCTCATATTAACAACCTCCTTTTTAAAATTTTTTATTTTTCATTAAAAATCAAAGTTTTTTGACTTTGTGTGTGGCGGCCTTAAAAAGGCCGCCACACACGCCTTACCAATGCCCTGGGCCCCTCCAGAATCCTGCGCATCTACGTGGACCGTATGCCCACCTCAATGCATATACCCTTTTAGCCGTCAGGTTTCGGACAAAACTTACAAGTATCCCTGAACTGGCATACTGGAATGAGATTCCCTGGAGTTCAACCCTATCTCCTATACCAATCTGTATGCCGAATGACCATGTGGGTGGTATCCATGCGTAAACTATTCTTCCCGGAGCAGTTCTTACTCCAATTCGCATGTATTTGCAGCAGGCCCATGAATTGGGTGCGACATACTCGATCTTTTCTACCACACCTGTTACCTTCATTTGTGTTGTGTCCTGTGCCATCAAAGCTCCAGAGAACAGCCCAAGACCTATTATGGCGGAGAATATTGCCCTCCTCATGGTCTCATCCTCCTTCATTTTTAAATATCAATTTTGTCACTCTATCTAACGGCAATTTATCTGCCACAAAATAAAATTTTAGGTTTGATGCGTTTTTCACAATGGACTCCTATGGAATCGCATACAAAATTGTCGAATGATAGGATACGCACAGGATAGAATTCGACAATTTTGTCGAATTGAAGGAAATTAAACTCCCTGGCTGGATTTTACCACGTTAGATATGTTAGAAAATTAAGGGATTGAGAACGGAAGCTATATGATCAGCTATGTTTTTCCTTTATTCCAAGTTTTTCCATCCTGTATCTAAGTACCCTTTCTGAGATCCCAAGTTCCTTCGCAGCTCTTGTCTTCACCCAGTTATTCTTCTTTAGTGCCTCGAGGATTAGACTTTTTTCAATAAGCTCGAGTCTCTCTGGCAAGGATAAATTTTTATTGCTTTCAACCTGAAATTCGCTCGATAGAAGATGAACAGGCAAGTCATCAGTTGTGATAAGGTCACCTTGGGCCATCACAACGGCCCTTTCAACGATATTTTCCAGTTCTCTTACATTGCCAAGATAATCGTATCTTATTAATGCCTCATAAGCCTCTCTTGTAAAACCGTGGATTTTCTTTCCCTCTTTTTGACTGAATTTTTTGAGAAAGTGAGCGAGGAGATACGGAATATCCTCTCTCCGCTCCCTCAGAGGTTTGATGTGAATATGGATGACATTCAGTCTGTAGTAGAGGTCTTCTCTAAAATTTCCCTTCCTGACTTCTTCTTCGAGATTCTTATTTGTAGCTGCAATGACTCTGATATCCACTTTGACAGGTTTGGACGAACCAACCGGGAAAAATTCACCTTCTTGCAAAGCCCTCAGTAGTTTGGGCTGAAGATTTAGAGGGAGTTCACCAATTTCATCGAGGAAGATAGTGCCACCATCTGCCATCTGAAAATACCCCTTTCTGTCTTTAACTGCATCAGTGAATGCTCCTTTTACATGTCCAAAGAGTTCAGATTCGATCAAAGTCTCCGGAATGGCTGCAACATTCACTGGTATGAAAGGTTTGTCTTTTCGAGGGGAATAACGGTGGATAAATCTCGCTATAAGCTCTTTCCCGGTCCCTGTCTCTCCTGTAATTAATACAGAGGCACGGGATTTTGCAACTTTGAGAGCAGTGGCAAGAACCCTCTTCATCTCGTATGATTCAGCTACGATACCCTCCACATCAGGATAGAAAAGTTCTTTTTCTTCTTTGAGTAGCTCGATTTCTTTCACGAGATTTAGATGTTTTATTGCACGGGAAATGACAATGAGCAATTCATCAAGATTTATCGGTTTTACCAGATAGTGGAATGCTCCAGACTTCATTGCTTCGATAACGAGATCGACATCAGAGTAAGCAGTGGTCATTATAACCGGGATTTGTGGATTAATCTCCCTGATTTTCTTTAACAAATCGATACCCGACGTGTCTGGCAATTTGATATCGAGAAGGATAGCATCAAAAATTCTGGACTCGAATTTTTTTAACGCTTCTCCACCAGACTCCGCTCCTTCGGTTTCGTAACCTTTACTTTCGAGAAATTCCTGGAGAATCTCTCTTTGATTTTTTTCGTCCTCTACTATCAATATTGTTGACATCTCAACACCCCTTTGGGCATTATGAATATAAAAGATGGCAGAAGTTTTACAAGTATCTTCATAAACTATGAATCAAACTTAAAAGATTTTCTTCACAAAACTCAGGGTCTCATATTTTTTTGCCCCCATACGCCGTTTAAATTCCTCCACTCCGGGCAATCCCAGGCTCGAGCCCAGGTTGTAAATGTGGATATCCAGCTTTTCTACAACAGTTTTATGCAGGAGATTGTTGGGCCTCAGGTCTAAAAACTCCTTTTTTGCCACTCCATAGTGGTAAAAGGCATATTTCTTCCCCAATACCACGAAGATATGCGCTACAGGCTGATCCCGGTAAACAGCCGAAAAAAGCCGGGCAACTCCACTTTTTATCTGCTCTTCAAAAAATACCCTCTTACCTTCCACCCGCTTATCAAGCCAACCCTCCCGGGAAAATAACTCTTCAAGAAATTCATTCAAGTTACTATTTATCTTCACTCTCACACCTTCCCGCTCAGCCTTTCTTGCCCCGCGTAAGAAAGATTCTGTGAAAGCGTCCCCCTCTTTTAAATTCAGGATATGCGTGAATCCCCTAAATTCTTTCATCCCCGAGAACACCACCGGGGCTATCTGATTAAAGGGCTCCAGATTAACCACAAAACGCACAAGCCCTTTCGAAATTCTACTTATAAACTCCCTGATACACTCAAAATCATGCTCACCCTCCACTAAAACCGGGCCTCCGTAAGTTCCAAGCGGCCCGCTGTAGATTGCCCGGAGGAGGTAGGTTTTTGATAGAAGAAACGGGAAAAGATACGTAGAATCACGGCATCTTATTTC
>WFZT01000078.1 GCA_015489415.1 Caldifarciminota bacterium
CCAGGTGGAGGGACCAATCTTCCTACCGGGGTCAAGCCCCAAGGAGGGGAAAGATCTAAAAACCACTCATTCCACCTCCTCTAAAGTTTTTCTCTATATTGTGGGTGATAACCATAATAAATAACAACAAACATTATAGGAGGAGGAGGGGGATTTGGCTTGAGCGAAACCTGAGAGATGCGGGATCATTGAGGAGTGGTTCTGCGAGAGGATATTTCTCACAGGTAAAAACTTGCTTCTCAATCCACAAAACTCCTCTCGCCGCATAAATTTTTGCGGGGAGAGGATTGAGGTGAGGGGTTACATTAGAATTTTTTAAATTTCAAATGAAAAATCCCTCATATCCTGAGTTTACATTCAAGCACCGGAAAAGAAATTTTTTGCTTTATGAGATTAGAAAAAACACTTTGGGCAAAGCGACACGGGAAAATTTAAGGTTTTTCTAATTCACCTGGATGGATTTTAGAGATGGGTCTAAGGAGTTTGCGAATTTCTTCCTGTGTAAGCAATCGGGCAGGCGGAATAGCTGGGGGCATGATAACAATGCTGTCCACCACCGGTCCAAGTGAGTCCCCACTCTCCAGCCTGTATCCCAGACCGAGGGCTTCTGTGGAGCCATGACACTTGAAACACGCCCTGCCTTTCTCCATGATTGTGTGCGGTGTGTAGGGCAACGCTCCCCATCTTTTCCCATCACCACGAACAGGAATTTCGCTGTCCA
Source organism: Caldifarciminota bacterium (assembly GCA_015489415.1). Lineage (GTDB taxonomy): Bacteria > Hydrothermota > Hydrothermia > B15-G9 > WFZT01 > WFZT01. The sequence goes on from WFZT01000078.1 coordinate 722, forward strand.
AAATCACAAAACCAGCACTATCGACATAAGAGACATAAAACTGATACATGGGACGGAATGCACGATAAAACCCATTCCCGTCAACTCCCATGGGCACAAATTCCCATCGCCTTGTAGTCCAGCCCGAAAGCCAAATTCCCGGCTTCATCTTTCCATCAATGAAATCCCTCTCGACCGGTTTATCCCATTTTTTAAATGGCTTTGCGAGCTCTCTACGAAGGAATCGAGTTACCACAGGATCAGCCTGAATAATCAATTTCCGCCACGGATAGTAGTTTGGTATATCCATCCTGACCACATGGAATCCATAGTCCCCATAAGCCCAGGCAGCATGACACAGCGAGCAGGCCACCTTCCTGTGATTTTTGTCATGACCAGGATGGTCGGGTTTAAATTCCCTGACCCTGTAAGCTTTTCCGTTAACTGACTGGAAGATTAAAGACCCCTCAGTTTTTTTGACAAATTTGGGGGATGGTGAAGTTGAAAATCCTCCGTGGCAGGATTCACAGCGAACTTTCTGCCCCATCCCCATAACCTCTTCCCTGTGGCAGTCAACGCACCAGAGTCCCTTCCTTTCGTGGATGTCAGCTACAAGATGATGAAAATCAATGCCATAGACAGGCAGACTGTCGCCCCAGACAAGCCTATTTACAACTTTCCTGCCGTTTATTTCATAAACCGCAGGAGAACGGTAAGATTTTTCGTAATCGTGCTCGAATAAGCCATGATAATCTGCTCCCACTCGATTCCCATTGTGGCAGTGCATACACTGCTTATCCGGGATGATTTTCGTGAATATGTGAAACTCGGGATAGCCTATTTTCCCCCTTACAGCACGGTCATTTCCCCGATACTTTCCATCGTTACTATAGACAACGTGACAGGCTGCGCAGCCCGACGCTCGATAAAATCCCGGGGCTTTAACCCCTTCTACATTGATATGACATCTGAGGCATTTTCTTCTTAGTAAATCATCCACTATTTCGGCCGGTGACTCTGGATGTTCTGGTGGCTCAGGAATTTTAACGAATTTGCCTGCGTCAATTGTGGAATAGATACCTTTTGGTGACTTTTGAGCTCCGAAGAGGAATCTTGTGATGTTTATTTCCCCTCTTGACGTTGAATGAGGGGACAATCGGACTTTTTTGATTATCTCTTCGTGACATTTGCCGCACTTTTCATCTGCATAATTCAACGACGAAGGGTTTCGTATAAGTCCACGATGTGCAGCCTCAATGCGGGTAGCTGCCGAGTCACCGTTATGACAATAAACGCATGAAAAATTGTGGTTGGGGCTGATCTGCTCAATTCCCTGATGACAGGAAAGGCATGTGGCAAGGAAAAAATAAAGGATGAAGTTCATAAGCCTTCTTTACGGTATGCCTCGGCAAGGAGCTCCACAACGTGATAGACCCGTTTACCGGTGCCATAGGTGAGCTGAATCTGGCAGCCAGTATTGGCCGTTACCACAAAATCGGCCCCGGTGCCCTTTATGTCATCAAGCTTCATCTGGAGCACCTTCATGGAGATGTCATGATGGACGATGTTGTAAATACCCGCACTCCCACAGCAGGCATCCGGATGCTTCATTTCACGAAACTCCAAACCCGGAATGGAGGTCAAAATTTCGCGGGGCTGCTTTCTAATTCCCTGCGCATGAGCAAGGTGGCAGGGGTCTTGATAGGTAATCTTGAGGTCAACCCATCCCTTGGGTTTTCTAAATCCATTTTCAGCCAGGAATTCGTTTATGTCTTTAATTCTTGTCCTCCATTCACGGGTTGCCTCCTCGCCAAAGATTCGGTGATACTCCTTCATAAATGCCCCGCAGCCTGCGGCATTAACGATGATGGGGATATTCTCGCTGAATGCCTCCATGTTTTGCTTTGCCACCACTTTGGCATATTCCGGATCGCCGCCGTGCATGTGCACGGCACCGCAGCAAGTTTGTCCAGCAGGGATAACCACCTCATAACCGTTGTATCTCAGGACATCAATGGTGTCGCGGTTTACTTTCGGGAAGAATGCATCCTGGACACATCCTGCAAAAAAGTAAACCCTTCCTTTTTTCTCTCCTATTGGCTCATAAACTGTGTCCTTTTTGAAGTAAGAATAAGCACCGGGGGAGGGTAGAGGAGGGAGCATTTCCTCCATTTCTTTGAGCTTTTTGGGGAGAATCTTCCGCACAAGTTTGTTTAAATGGGTTTTCTGGTAAATATAGAGGAACGAAGTGAGGGTTCTGAGCCATTTTCTTGAAGGAATAAAGACTCGCATGACGAGGTTCTTAAGGGTCAGGACGAAAAAGTTGGGTGGATTTTTCATATAAGTGTAGGCTTTCGCCTCTTCTATGATTAGGCCGTACTGAACGCCTGATGGGCATGCTGTCTGACATGCGCGGCAGTCGAGACATTTGTCAATGTGGTCAGCAAATTCCTCACTAAATGTGAGACGTCCCTCTGTGAGAGCTTTTACGAGGGTAATTCGACCACGCGGAGAATCGGTTTCATATCCAAAGATTTTGTAGGTAGGGCAGACCGAGAGGCATAAACCACAGTGAACACATTGATTTAGTTTATTTTCAAAACCCTCGAAGAACATTGCAAAAATTTTAAGTCAGTGATAGGGAAATGTCTAAAATGGAAGATTTTTTTATTAGATGCACGAGCCAGAGATTTCGTTAGTGGCAAAATATGGTTATGATTTTTAAACTTATTCATTGATTTATTTTTACTGCGTGATCAACAAATATAAGAAATATCGGCAATTGCTGTCTTTCCAGAGAAACTTTTTACCCCACAAAATTAAATTTTCAGGATTTTTGTGGGGTAAAGGCTTCGGATTTTCGCCTCATAGACATGAGTTTTTACAGAAGTGCTCAAAAACTCTGCTTTCAAACACCTCCTTCTCCTGCGCGAAGCGCAGGAGAAGGTGAAAGAAAGGACATTCCGATTGAAAACTGAAAATTCTTGATGTTCCTCATTTTTTCCGAGGCTCCGCAAATTTTTATACACCAGGAGAAATCTAAAATATTTCCCTCTTTTGTTGGAGAAGATGGAAAATAAAAACTACCAACAATTGATGTTCTCCATGCAGTTTTAGCAAGGGGTGGAGAGGGCATTTTTCATTACCACATATTGACAGTGCTAAAGGGGTGATTTTTACTAAATTCAAACACTCAGGAGGTTAAAAATGGTGATCATATTTTTACTTCTTGCAAATTTTTACGGCAGTACAGCATTCCCCTACAGAAGTGAGGGGATATTTGGTAATCCGGCATCCCTCGGCTTCTCCCCGGGATTTGAATTCATCATGGACATGCCGGACAATGATTCACTTCCTCAGTATTTAGGTGCACAGCTTGGATTCTACGGCATTGGAATCACAAAAACAGGAGACGATTACACCTATCATTACGCAACCGGCCTCAAAGTAGGCTCCGGCACATTTGTTGGAGTCGGCATATCCCGTGCCACGAATATTTCTTTTAGAGCAGGTTTTATAAAGAGGTTCAAAAGTTTCCTGACGATAAATGCCTATGGAGACTTCTCTAACAGCACGAGACTCTTGAGTGGTGGATTGGGCTTGAGACTCCTGAGGGGTGTTGTCAGGCTTTACTCCCGCGTTGATTACACGGATTCGCTCGAGGATTATGGAGGTGGTCTTATTTTCCAGCCAATAAAAGGCTTGAGCTTCACCTTTGATGCCAATAAAGACGGTGAGCTGGGTGTTGGAGTGAGGCTGTTTATATCGAATTTTGGCTTTGGCTACAGGGCACGGGGTAAGAATATGCGCTACACGGCCATTCTTTCTGCGCGGCCTTATTCTTCACACATAAATCTAAAAAGAAGACGTCGTGTGGAGATTGTCCTGGACGGCAAATATCCTGAAATCAGAAAGTACCGCTTCCTGAGCTACAGCCCTGCCTTTTACGATTTAGTGAGAAAGTTCAGGGCAATTGTAGATGATAAAAGCACGAGCGAAGTGCTCATAAAAATCCGAAATCCCAGGCTCACCTACAATCAGGCCGAGGAGCTCCGCAGTCTTGTTGAAAAGATGAGATTCAAGGGTAAGAAGGTTTATTTCTTTGCCAGTGTTTACACTCCCATCACCTATTACCTTGCCTCAGCGGGCACAAAGGTTTTCATCCAGACCATGGGTGAGGTTATGATACCGGGCTTTCAGGCAACAAAAGTTTATTTTCTGCCGTTAATGAAAAAATTGGGTATCGAGGCAGAATTTTATCACATAAAAGAATACAAGAGTGCAATTGAGCCACTCACCCGTTCAAATATTTCGAAATACGATAGCCTCCAGACTATGGTGCTTTTGCACGATTTTATGAAAGAGTTTGTGAATAAAGTCGCGAAGGGAAGAAACATGAGCGCGGACAGTGTGAGGTTTCTGGTGGATTCGATCGGATTTTTCAATTCTGATCTTGCTTTGAAATATGGTCTCGTGGACAAAATTGTTCATGAAACAGATATTGGAGGCAAAAAATTTGTGCAGTACAGAGTGGTGGAAACTGTTGATGAAGGCTGGGAAAAGCCGGTAGTTGCTGTTCTAACGGCAGAGGGCTCCATTGTGAATGGGAAATCCAAAAATGGAATTTTAGGAAGCACCATTGGCTCCGAAAGTATGGTGAAAATCATCAGGAGATTACGAGAGGACAAAAATGTGAAGGCAGTGGTCTTTAGAATTAATTCAGGTGGTGGGGATGCCATTGCCTCTGAAGCAATGTGGCAGGAATTGATGAAGCTCAAGAAAGATAAGCCTCTTGTGGTTTCAATGGGATGGCTGGCAGCATCAGGTGGTTATTATATCTCCTCACCTGGAACGAAAATCTATGCGGACAATACGACGATAACAGGCTCGATAGGAATTCTGGGAGGCAAACTTGTTTTTAAGGATTTTGCGAAAAAGATTGGAATAAATACGAAGATTCTTGCCTCTGATCCCCTTGCTGCAGCTTACAGCCCATTTAAGAAACTGTCTACAGAGGAGATGGACATTCTGAAACGAGAGCTTCAGCACGGTTATGATAAGTTTATCTCAAGGGTTTCAGAAACACGTGGCATCAGCAAGGATTCTGTGAATGCAATTGGTCGTGGAAGGGTATGGAGCGGCATGCGTGCCTCAAAGATTGGCCTCGTGGACAAAATCGGTGGTCTTGACGATGCCATCAGGGAAGCCGTGAAACTTGCAGGGATAAAGGGAGACTACAAACTTGTTGTTTACCCGCAGAAGAAAATGGGCCTGCCAAAATCTGGAATTGGCATAAACGAATACATGAACCTCCTCACCTCCCCCTACCTTTACATGATGCCGTACTGGATGGAGGTGAAGTGAAGGTTAACAGCCATTCAAACGTATTTTTGCCAATTTTTAGTCTCTTCCACTGAGGAGGAAAAGAAAGTTTGTGAGATCTCTTCTTTTGCACGGGCTGAGTGATATTTTAATCTAATCACGTGCATGGATAATTGATTTTCTTTGCTGCGCGAGATAATGTGGGTAGGAGTAAGATTTTTTGAGCAAATTTTGTTCAGCCCTTGACAGGGTGGGGTGAAACAGGTATCATACTCCGACCTTTCTTAAGGGTATCCCCCTTGGATTTTAGAAAATAAGGAGTGATTGTCGTGAGACGTATAGAAAAATTAAGGAACATAGGTATAATTGCGCACATAGATGCGGGTAAAACAACCACAACAGAGAGGATTCTGTTTTATACAGGCAGAACCCATCGCATAGGTGAGGTGCACGAAGGAAGCGCTACAATGGACTGGATGGAGCAGGAGCGCGAGCGCGGTATTACCATTACCTCTGCTTCAACCACCTGCTACTGGAGAGACCATAACATTAACATCATCGACACACCGGGACACGTTGACTTTACCATCGAGGTAGAAAGGTCACTCAGGGTGCTTGATGGGGCAGTTGTTATCTTTGACGCAGTTGCAGGAGTGGAGCCACAGTCCGAAACTGTCTGGAGACAGGCAAACAAGTATGGTGTTCCAAGGATTGCATTTATTAATAAAATGGACCGTGTGGGAGCAGACTTCTTCCGTGCCATCAGAATGATGGAGGAGAGGCTCGGCACGAATCCTGTCGCGATTCAGATTCCCATTGGAAAAGAAAACGAATTTAAGGGAGTGGTTGACCTCATTTCCATGCGCGCAATTATCTGGCACGACGATACACTCGGAGCAAAATTTTCCTACCATGAAATTCCCGCTGAGTTAGAAGATGAAGCGCACGTTATGAGAGAAGAGCTTATTGAGAAGCTTGCGGATATTGATGACACCATTATGGAAAAGTACCTCGAGGGTGAGGAAATCACCGAGCAGGAGATAAAGAAGGCTTTAAGAAAAGCGACCATCTCCGGAGAGCTTGTGCCGGTTCTCGCTGGCTCTGCATACAAAAACAAGGGGATTCAGCCCCTTCTTGATGCTATTGTTGATTTTCTCCCATCACCTGTGGATATTCCACCGGTGAAGGGATTTGACCCTGTCACAGGTGAGGAAATTACCCGCAAAGCAGACGAAAATGAGCCACTTACAGCTCTCGTTTTTAAGCTTATGTCTGACCCGTACATCGGGCAGCTGGTTTACATCAGGGTTTACTCGGGCATTTTAAAGAGCGGTGAGACTGTTTTGAACGTGACCAAAAACCGCAGGGAAAGGATTGGAAGACTTCTTAAGATGCACGCAAATAAGAAGGAAGAGGTACAGGAGCTCAAAGCTGGTGATATTGGAGCAGTTGTGGGACTTAAGAATGCATTTACAGGTGATACCCTTGCTGCAGAAGATGCCCCGATTTTACTTGAATCCATCGACCTTCCAGAGCCTGTTATCTCACTTGCCATCAAGCCAAAGAGCCGCGGTGACAGGGATAAGGTTTCAAAGGCAATTAATAAACTCACACAGGAAGACCCGACCCTGCGCGTAAAATACGATGATGTGACAGGTGAAACCCTTCTTTCTGGGATGGGTGAGCTTCACCTTGAAATTATTGTTGACAGAATGAAAAGGGAATTCAACGCAGAGGTAATCACCGGTGAGCCTCAGGTTGCATACAGGGAAACGATCACGAAGAAGGTTACAGTGGAAGGCAAGCATATCAAGCAGACAGGTGGACACGGTCAGTACGGGCACGTTGTTATTCAAATGGAGCCTCTGGAGAGGGGTAAGGGCTTTGAGCTGGATGTTCAGCTTAAGGGAACTTCGATTCCGAGAGAGTTTGTCCCGGCTATTGAAAAGGGCCTAAAAGAAGCAATGGAAGAGGGTGTTGTGGCCGGCTTTCCAGTTACTGATGTCAAGGTAACACTCCTTGATGGTTCTTACCACGAGGTGGACTCATCGGAGATGGCATTTAAGATTGCTGCGAGAAAGGCTTTTGTTAACGGAATGAAGATTGCCGGTCCTGTGCTTCTTGAGCCTATTATGAAAGTTGAAGTTGTCACACCTGAGGAATTTATGGGTGATGTTATTGGAGATTTGAATTCCCGTCGTGGAGATATTATTTCGATTGAAGATAGGCCGCTTGCCAAGGCAATTACAGCAAATGTGCCACTTGCCAACATGCTGAGCTATGCGACGCATCTCAGGTCAATTACAAGGGGCAGGGGCTTCTTTACCATGGAATTTTCCCACTACGCACCGGTTCCATCAAATTTAGTAAGTGATATACTTAAGGGAATCGAGGAAAGGGAGAAGGCATTAAAGGGGAAGTAATAAGCGGTCAGATTTTGTGAAGGCTGTTGATCGATTTCCTCACGTCTTATAAGCGTGGACTCAAGCAGTGAAATTGAATTTTTTGGGCGGCCGGGGCGAAGCCCCGGCCGCCCCTTTTTATACCCTGAAAATATATCCTTGATTTAAAGAGAATTTTTCCCTCACTCCAGGGCAAATCTAACCTGTGAAATTTTCATCCTGAATTTTTTAAGATTTCAAGCGGAAGGCCCCCTCCCTGAATCCCTCCCCCGCGCGAAGCGCGGGGGAGGAAAGTTCCTTTGCCAGCTTTTGGAGACTCAAGCTCCGCTTATGGTGAGCAAAATGTTTTTAGGAAACATAAGCAGACCTTCATGAAAAATAACTATTTGCCGGCTCGCAAGCTAATGGAAGGACAATTGTTTGTCACATGTTTTTCACAAAAATCTCCTCTCCCCGCATAAATTTTTTGCGGGGAGAGGATAAAGGTGAGGGGTCACATTGTAGTCTCACGGAAATTTTACATTCCCCTCACTATCCAGTCTGAATGATGTTATTAGTTTGAATTTTGCAGGCGGTTCGGGTATTGTGCAGCCCTGAACATAAAGCCAGTAGGTTCCACGCTTCGGATAGGGAATGAATATTCGTTCAGTTGCAAGTGGTGTGGTGGATTTCTTTACAAGCTCCTTCATCCCGTCCAGCTTACCGTTGCCGTTTTTGTCCCTGAAGAGGAAGATATCAATATCCGCTCCTACAGCATCCGATGTAACTTTCAGAAAGATAAATGGCAGGCTATCCCTGATGGTGAATGGTCCGAAAACGTAGCTTCCTGATGGATGCTTGCTCGTACATTCGTCCTGATAGACGAGTCCACGATATACAGTAACCGGCTCGACCTCAAAGCTCACACTATTGCTCTCAAGCGTATCTCCACTTATTCCAATTCCCTCAACCTTAACTTCATACCTTCCCGGATAAATCCAGTCCACAGGGAGGCTGTAGGTGTATTCTTCACCCTTTGTGTGCACCATATCGATCTCTTTGACCTTAGTGCCAAGAGCTCCTTTCACCACCAGCAGAAACTTTCTAAAGTGTGTTTTCGGGAAAATTGTTAGCTCAAAATTAACTCTATTCCCTGGCTTTAATTTTTTAGTAGTGCTTTTGAGCTTAAGTTCTGGCTGCAGGGGCACATCCGCTTTAACAATTCTGTAGTAAAAAGGTGTGAGGTTGGAAAACTGTATGGTGCTGCCATTCTGGGTTTTCAGGACTCTTCCACCGGCATAGTAGTAAGGTGTTTTTCCGGCACCGCGGTAGCCAATGGAGTCCCTTAAATACTCGCTTGAAATTCTGTAAGGTTTGCCCGTAATGAAGTTCCTTATTGTGAATATGGAAGAATCGGCTGGGTAGTTGCTTGCGGGGATTACATTTGCGTCCGGGACCTGGACTTCAAAGGTGTATGAGTTGCCCTCGAAGATAAAGAAATTGTTTATGCCTCCCATTCCAAGAGGTGAGAGAACATCGAGGGTATAGCCAAGAGGTTCCCATCCGAGGTCAAATTCGACATTGCCCTGATAATCGGTGTAACCCCAGATTGATATTGAATTTCTGTTGTTCCAGTGGCTTCGAACCACTACTAAGGCACCTTCCACCGGATGATTTTCGCGGTCAAGAACCCTGAATTTCACATGGGCAACTCCGGTGTATCTTTTTGTGACCGGATGGAACGTGTCATCGGGATGCCATCCAAAGACAGACGAAACTGTCTTGTGATGACGTGGCCCTCCCATTCCTTCTGCTGAAGTTGCAGGGTGATCAATAGATTTTTCCGCTATAAAGTTTATATCCCAGTGATGCCATTTCCCTTTCTCCCAGAATTCATCCCACTGATGGTCTTCACCACGGTCCATAACGATGTAAATGGGAATTAGATAGGTTCTCGCAAATGCAGCTAAAAGGATGGATTGCTCACCGCACGAGCCGTATCTCTTTTTGAAAATCACAAGTGGCTGAATGTCCTGGGTTTTGTAGCCAAATCTCATAAAGTTGCCTTTGTATGACCAGGAAAGCCAGCGATGGAGTGTGAAAACGGCCTCGCGCTCGGTTTTTGCCTTTTCCATTTTACTCTTAATTTCTGTCAATCCAAGAAAATAGTTACGCCAGAATTGGCCGTGACCCTTGTAAACGTCAACCTTTTTGGTGAGCCACTGATCTTCGCTCTCTCCATAATACTCAGGTGGTTTGTCCCAGTATGAGGCATCAACTCTTGCAGGAATTTCAAATAAAAGCCTCGGATGCACCACAAAGAGATAGTAGTAATTGGTTGGAAGAGTATCTGTGCTGTCATAAATCAGGGTTGTAAACCCATTTTGCAATTCAAGGAGTCTGACATAAGGGAGGGAGTCGGCAATTTTATAAACGTCTTTTGCATTCTCAAGGAAGATATCAAGGGCATTCATCTTTGTCATTGCCTGAAGCACACCGGGTGGGGTGTAGGCAACCGAATAAACAACTTCGTCAAAATATGGTGGAGAAATCCGTGAGAGAAACGCTTCTATGGAATCACGAATCCAGCTTTTCTCAATCATAAAATCATTTTCTGGAGGCATGTATTTTTCATAATAGTCTGCGGGAGTTTTGATGCTGTAAGATTTCGAAAACATCCAGCTTCTATATTCGACAAATTTCGGGTGTTCTGATGTGCCCCGATTGAGGAAAAGGGTGATATTTCCATCAACATCACCTGCAATAAGGTCCTTCAGACCGTCACCATTGAAGTCGAAAATATCTATCTGTGGCCACTCTTTAACCTTGATGAGGGCTGTAGTGTCTTTTTGATAGGATGGGGAGAGATAGAGATAGATAAATCCCTGGGGTGATCCTGCGATTATGTCATCCTTTCCGTCGCCATTGATGTCCTGTGCTATGATTGAGGAAAAGCTGTCAATCTTAACTGGCAGAGTATCTGTCCATCTGTTATTAAAATAAATTGAGCCGGGATTTTGCAGTTTGTCTCTGGACTTAAGCTTGCCGTGTTTGAAATAAAAGAGCTCTCCGGAAGGGGAGACGAATACAGGGACTCTGTTCATCCTTACAACCCGGAGGTAGGTCAGGTCAGAAATCTTTTTACTGTCCCAGTTTTTGTCGTTTTTCTCAAGAAGGTAAACCCTATGTGAGTTCGCAATGAGCAACTTTTTTGAGGATAGAATGGCGGGAGAGGGTGCAATGGGCATGGTGAAGTTGAAAACTCGCTCGTAGTTGATTTGAGGGTAAACTTCTTCACCTCTCAGACGATTAAATTTAAGCTTGTGGTCTTTGATGTAAACTATCTCTTTGAAACCATCACCATCAAAATCCACAACCTGTTTACGGGCAAAGGGAGGAACATTCTGAGGGGTAAATTCAGTTGAAAAGTCGGGGCCGTAATAACCTGCTAAATGCTCGTGTGTTTTTAGAATCAGATCAGGGTATCCGTCGTTGTTTTCGTCGGTGAGAGTAAATCCGTCAACATTCTCAACAGGCTCAAGAGAGGCTTCTTTTAGTACCCATGATAGACGCCAGCGCAGGTTTTCGGGTACTTTTTGCAGAATAGAAGACGGGATGTCTGGAAGACTGTAAGAAGAACTTTCCACATGTTTTTTCAAGTCAATTCTATAGCTCCCACCTGGTGGGAGCACAAACTTTATTGGTAAAGTTATGAGTAACAGTATCGTAATCATGACATTTTAGTATTAACCAGCCCCGGTGTGATTTCAAATCTGATCCATTTTGGGAATTTGCAAAGAAATGCCCCTCAATCTCCTACCACAAGTGGGAGGAGAAGAAAAATAGCGAAGAAAGATGCTGGGAAGGATTTGGATTTACAGGAACCCCTTAGGCCTCAGCTATTACGCAGTGTTATGTATATTCTGCCCTTATGCATTTAGATGGTATGTAACTTGCAATTCTTATCTTTTTACTTGCCTTTAATACCTTTATTCCATGTTCTCTGAGGCAGGATGAATCTATAATAAGCAGAACAACGTCCTTACCGTGTCGTCTGCCCACTTCAATTGCATCTTTCGGTGATAGTGATAGATGAACAAATTTTCTTTTCATCGGTAGTAGGCCTTTACGGAAAATGTGTTCTAAATTTCTGCGAACAGTTGCGTGATAAAAGAGCTCGCTTTCGGTATCTTCATCATAGTTTAGACTAACCTCATAACTATGGCCATATCTCGCTCTTATCAGATCACCTTTTATTTCGTATCTACCTTTAGGGTCACTTCCAACAATGTGATAGATTGTGGATTCAGATATGTTTGCAAACCACTTTTTAAGAACTTTCATGAGCTGATTTATCTCTACAAATCCTTCTTTATCAGGATATAGGCCAAACGCATGAGCCTTATGTCTGAGGACATATGCCATCTTCTTGCTAATTCTCTTTTGTTCCCTGGATTCCATTGCAAATTGCGATTAAATTATCAGCAGGCGCAAGTAATTTTTAGAAATTCCCAGACAGGCTTAGCTATCACTCCCCAATCTTCAATACTGCGGTGCCTTTTTGTTTGCTGTGGCGGGTGACAATTAATGCCTCTGGTGCCTCCTCAAATGGATAAACCTCTATGTCCATTTTGATGTCTATCTCGGTGGCGATCTTTATAAACTCCTCTCCGTCCTGACGCGTGACATTGGCAAGGGAAACAATTTCCCGTTCATACCAGAGAAGGTTGTAATCGTTGATCACCACCGGTGTCATGGTTACGGGGCCGAGAACCAATCTGCCACCTTTATCAAGCTGTGAAAGGGCAAAGGAAACAAGGTTACCAACCGGCGGGAAAAGTATGCTCCCGTCCAGCTTCACAGGTAATTTATCGTCATATCCTCCTACCCAGTCAGCGCCCAGTTTTCTTGCAGCCTCTTTATTCTTCTCGCTCCTCGTGATTACATACACTTCGATACCCAGGTGTTTGGCAACCTGCAGAATATACG
>WFZT01000079.1 GCA_015489415.1 Caldifarciminota bacterium
CTATTCCAAGGTGCAACGATGCAGGAGTTTCTTACTGCACTAATAATTCCTAATGAGATGGATCCTTATTATTATACATATCCTGGTTATTCTGTTACAATAAGTGGAGGAGAGCCAACTTATATAGATAGAGAAATGTTACATATTGCAGAAACAATTAAGTATTGGACAAATGGTTTTGGTGTTCCATTAGTATTAGGAGAAGATAGTGTTAATATTAATGGGAATTATCATCCAGTTTTAAAAGTAAGTGCTGGGACTTATTTCAATGGCATGGAGCACCCCAATGGCATGCTTTTATATAATTTTCCGGGGAAAAGGTAAGTGTTAAGTTTGATTGCTAAGATGTAACCCCTCACCTTTATCCTCTCCCCGCAAAGAATTTATGCGGGGAGAGGAAGAATTTTGGCATGTGAGATTAAATAATTGAATTTAAAGTCCAAAGGCGCGAGAATTGTCATAGAAAACACACGGAAGTATTTTTCTAACAAGCGATGCTTGTGATACCCTATGCAATAAAAAACTTTCCCTCCCCCGCAGGCAGAGCCTGCGGGGGAGGGATCAAAGGGAGGGGGCTTTCCGCTTGAAATCTTAAAAAATTCAAGATGTAGCCCTCACCCCAACCCTCTCCCGCAAGCGGGAGAGGGAGATTTTGAAGATTTTTATTGAAATTTTAAAAGGTTGAGGATACCTTATATTCAGTGCGTGACGGTAGATCAGCCACTAATCATCTGAAAGTTGCTTAAAACAAGAGATTTCAGAGATGATGAATTTCCTTTTGCCTTGAAATTATTTGGCACAACTTTTAACTTATAAAGAATGATAATCGGCGTTGATGTTGGTGGAACATACATAAAAAGTGCACTCCTTGATGACAACGGCAAAATCCTCAAGCGTGGACGTGAGAAGACAGAGGCCCATGAGGGACCTCTCACGGTTATAAAAAACATAAAGTCGAGCATTGCCAGTGTCTGGGAGGCAGGAGTAGTATCCATCGGAATTGGAATGCCCGGACTCGTTGATATGAGCACCGGTGTCGTTAGAATCCCTCCAAATTTCAAAGATTGGGATGAGGTGAATTTGAGGGAACCCATTGAAGATGCCTTTAAAGTGAATGTTTTTATCGGGAACGATGCCAATAATTATGCCCTTGGAGAATGGCAGTTTGGAGCTGGCAGAGGGTACGAAAACCTCGTTGTTCTCACCCTGGGCACTGGTATTGGAGGAGCATTGATTTTGAATGGAAGGCTTTATGTGGGCTCTCTATATGCTGCTGCAGAGCTTGGACATATGACCATTGAAATAGACGGTCCTCAGTGCAACTGCGGTAATAGAGGTTGTGTAGAATCATTTATAGGAACTCCATACTTTCTTAAGCGAGCCGGACTGCTTCTCAAGAAGAATTTTAGCGAAGTGAAAGAGCTGTACGATATGGCTGTTAATGGGAATAAGCTTGCTCTCGAGCTTTTCAAGGAGTATGGCAGGTATCTCGGAGTAGCCATTACAAATTATATTCATATTTTTGACCCTGATGTGGTAATTCTTGGTGGTGGAGTGTCAAACGCATTTGAGCTTTTTAAAGACTCAATGTTTGAAGAGATAGAAAAAAGAATGATGAAGATTCCGGGAAGAGAGACAAATGTTAAGCGAGCTCTCCTTTGTGACGATGCCGGGATTTTAGGGAGCTTTTTCCTTGCAAAGAACAATGGAAGAGTCTAAGGGCAGAATACTGGCTATAGATTACGGTGAGGCGCGCATCGGACTTGCTATTACAGATGAAATGCAGATAATCGTCTCACCTCTTGAAGTTGTAAAGCCCAAAAAGCAGGACCCGGTAAAGCGAATTTCCGAGATAGTGGAAGAGATGAATGTAACAGAAATTGTGCTTGGAATGCCCTATCTTCTGTCTGGAAAAGAGGGACGTGTGGCAGAGCAGGTAAAAAAATTTAAAGAGGAACTGGAAAAAAATTTGACAGTGCCAGTGGTGCTTCACGATGAAAGGTTTACATCAAAAATGGCCGAAATGGAGCTAAGATCGCGTGGAATCAAGCCTTCCAGAAATAAGGAAAAAATTGACCTATTTGCGGCAGGAATTTTGCTGGAAGATTATTTAGAATTTAAGAGGAGGCGATCTTTATGAGAAAGCTCACATTTTTTACTGTGTTTTCTTTCCTCTTTACCGCATATTTGAGCTATATATTTTTCCTCGAGCCTGTAAGCGGTAAGGAGGAGGTGGATTTTATTGTAAAACGCGGGGAGACAGCCTATTCTGTGGCAGAAAGGTTAAAGCAGGAAGGGATTATCAGGCATCCGGAGCTTTTCCGCATTCTTGCCATTCTAACAGGAAAGGATAAAAGTATTCGTAGCGGTCGCTACACCTTGAGGAAAGGGCTTTCAGAGCTCCGGGTACTGTGGGCAATGACCAGAGAAAACGCAGGTATTCAGGAGGTGGTTGTAACCATTCCTGAAGGCTACACCCTGAGAGATATTGCCCAGCTCCTGCACTATAAACTTTTGATTGATGAAGATAGATTTTTGACCCTTGCAGCGGACAAAGTGTTCATTCGAAAACTTGCGCTAAAGTATCCGCTGCTTGATCATCCCCCGACACTTGAAGGTTACCTTTTCCCTGATACATATAAGTTCTATTGGGGTGAGCCGGAGGAAGAAATTATTGAAACCATGGTTCACAGACTTTTTGAGCTCTGGACCCCGGCATTTACCGCAAGGGTAGAGTCTCTCGGCATGACTGTTCACCAGATTATTACCCTTGCATCAATTATTGAGAAAGAGGCGATGGTTGACTGGGAGAAGCCTCTTATTGCAGGTGTTTTTTACAACAGGTTAAAGCGTGGTCAGCCCCTCGAGTCCTGCGCTACGGTCGAGTATTTACTGCCAAAACACAAAACAATTCTAACTTATGAAGACCTGAGGATAGATTCTCCCTATAACACTTATAAATACCCGGGATTGCCACCAGGTCCCATCTGTTCTCCTGGCCTTGCCTCCATAAAAGCAGCCCTCTATCCTGCAAAGACAAAATACCTGTATTTTGTTGCCAAAGGGGATGGTACTCATTTCTTTGCCAGAACATGGAGGCAGCATCTTTTGAATAAGGCACGGGCAAAGCTTATCTGGCGGAAAAAGGGCCTTTTGAACTGATTCTCCCTTCCCTTTACAATAAAAAGAAAAAGGAGGCAATTGTGGAGAAGTATATACTGGTTGAAAAAAGGGAAGATTATGCTGTTCTATTTATGAACCGGGTGGATAAGCATAACTCATTCAACCTCGAGATGCTGAAGGAGTTCAGGGAAGCACTTTCCTCATTGAGGCAGGTTAAAAATGTGAGGGCGCTGATCATAACCGGAGCAGGTGAGAAATCCTTCTCCACCGGGGTTGACCTGAGTATTCTGAACGATTTTGAGGATACCACCAAGGCCCGGGAGTTCGCACTCGAGTTAGAAGGTCTCATGGAAGATATTTTCAATTTCCCGCGACCCACAGTGGCATTGGTTAATGGTTATGCCATGGGCGGTGGCTTTGGAGTTGCCATGTCGTCGGATATCCGTGTTTTGAGTAAGAATGCAAAGATAGGGTTTCCTGCAGTCAAGGTAGGGGCAGTATTCCCCACGGGATGTACAATGAGATTAATTGCCCTTGTGGGACTGGGACGTGCCAAGGAACTCATTCTCACAGGCAGAATTTTGAGTGGCGAGGAAGCCTTTGAAATGGGGCTCGGGGATTATCTTGTGGACCACGACAAATTAATGGAAAAGGGGGAGGAAATAGTTCAGATGATTTTAGAAGGCTCAGACCTTGCCCTCGAAATTCAGAAATCGATTGCAAATAATTTTTACGGAGCCCTGATTCACATGCTCTCTAATCTGAGTGCCGATAGCTTCGCATATCTTTCAACCACTCCTGATTGGAGGAAGAGAATAGATGATTTTATAAACAAAAGGGGTTGATTTATCTCTCAGATAGCATTTAAATTTGTGAAATTGCAAAGTTGTTAAAAATTGGAGGTGGAAAAATGTTAATAACAAAAGAAGAAGCTCTTGAATACCATAGCAAAGGAAGGCCAGGAAAAATCGAGGTTAAGCCAACAAAACCTTTAAATACCCAGAGGGACCTTTCCCTTGCTTACACACCAGGTGTGGCGGAACCTGTTAGGGAGATCGACAGGGACCCCGCACTTGCCTATAAATACACTGCGAAGGGTAATCTTGTAGCTGTGGTTTCAAATGGAACAGCAATTCTTGGACTCGGTAATAGAGGAGCACTTGCTGCAAAGCCGGTAATGGAGGGTAAGGGGGTCCTTTTTAAAAGATTTGCCGATATTGATGTTTTTGACATAGAGCTTGATACCCAGGACCCTGATGAAATCATTAGAACGGTAAAACTTCTGGAACCCACGTTTGGCGGCATTAACCTTGAGGATATAAAGGCCCCGGAATGTTTCTACGTCGAGGAAAAACTCAAAGAGATTATGGAGATTCCGGTTTTCCATGATGATCAGCATGGAACAGCGATTATCTCCGCTGCAGGCCTCATTAATGCCCTTGAGATTCAGGGAAAGAAAATTGAGGATGTGAAAATTGTAGTAAGCGGCGCCGGCGCAGCAGGAATTGCCTGTGCTGAGCTCTACGTCAAGCTTGGGGCAAAACGTGAAAATATTATCATGATTGACTCACGCGGTGTCATCTACAAGGGCAGAAAAGAGGGAATGAATCTGTATAAAGAGAGGTTTGCCACCGAATTGCCCGTGCGAACCCTCGAAGAGGCTATTAAAGGTGCTGACGTATTTATCGGTGTTTCGCAGCCCAATATTTTAACAAAAGAAATGGTTAAGAGTATGGCGGACAAGCCAATCATCTTTGCAATGGCGAATCCTGATCCTGAAATCAGATATGAGGACGCGAAAGAGGCAAGACCCGATGCAATAGTGGCAACCGGTAGAAGTGACTATCCCAACCAGGTGAACAACGTTCTCGGATTCCCATTTATCTTCAGGGGAGCCCTTGATGTTGGTGCCAAGGCAATCAATGACGAAATGAAAATTGCGGCAGTTCATGCCCTTGCAGACCTTGCAAAAGAAGATGTTCCCGACAGTGTTTTGAAGGCCTACGGAGTGGAATCTCTGAAGTTTGGACCTGATTACATTATTCCAAAGCCCCTTGACCCACGTGTTTTGCTATGGGAGGCACCTGCTGTGGCAAAAGCTGCCATGGAAACCGGTGTAGCAAGGTTCCACATTGATCTTGATGAATACAGGGAAAAGCTTGAGGCAAGGCTTGGAAAATCCCGCGAAGTTATGAGAATAATCATCAATAAGGCAAAATCCAATCCGAAAAAGGTCGTCTTCGCGGAGGGTGAGGAGTCCAAAATTATCAGGGCGGCACACATCCTTATTGAGGAAGGCATAGCTCATCCCATTTTGATTGGAAGAAAGGAAGTTATTGAAGCCAAAATCGAATCACTAGGTCTGAAATGCTGTAACGTGGATACAGTAAATCCGGAAACCTATCCAAAATTTGACGAGTATGTCCAGAAACTCTATGAGTTAAGGCAGAGGAAAGGTGTGACCCTCACCGAGGCAAGGATGTTAATGCAGCAACCAAACTACTTTGGGCCCATGATGGTCTATATGGGCGACGCTGATGCATTTGTCTCAGGGCTTACCTATCACTATCCAGAGGTTCTGAGGCCTGCCCTTCAGATCGTTAAACCTCGTAAAGGCGTAAAGAGGGTTGCCGGCCTTTACATCATGATAGTTAAAGACAAGGTGTACTTCTTCACTGATGCAACGGTGAATATCGAACCCACTGAAGAAGACCTTGCAGAAATCGCTATCCTTGCAGCAGACCTTGCGAAGAAGTTTGACATTGAGCCTCGTGTGGCCATGCTGTCATTCTCCAACTTTGGCTCCACTCCGCATCCTCTTAGTGAAAAGGTGAGAAGAGCAGTGGAGATTGTGCGTCAGAAACGACCGGACATTGTCATAGATGGAGAAATGCAGGCAGATACGGCAGTTGTACCTGAAATTGTGGAGAGCACGTATCCATTCAGCAGGGTGAAGGATGCCAATGTCCTTGTCTTCCCTGACCTTGAGGCAGCCAATGTGTCGTACAAATTGCTTCAGCGTCTCGGGGATGCTGAGGCAATAGGGCCGGTACTGATGGGTGCTTCGAAATCAATTCATGTGCTCCAGAGAGGCGATGAAGTTAAAGATATCGTGAACATAGCGGCAATGGCGGTGGTTGACGCACAGGAGCTTGAGGGAAAGTAGATTTTGAAATTTAGGAGTTAATGTGGGGGGCGCACGCTTCGCGCGCGCCCCTCACTCAAGAGTGGCATAAAACTTATAAGAAAAATTTCCTTCCGCACGGTGTGTACATCTTCAGACAACTTTAGTAGCATTTAACCCCTAACTCCGGAATCTTTAAGTAATAAAGATATCCAATTACTTGAACATGTTTCGTATTTCCACAGAAAATTCAACTTTTACGCAGTTTTTTGATAGCTCAATCTGGACGTTGTTATCTATTACTTATTAAGTAATAAGA
>WFZT01000080.1 GCA_015489415.1 Caldifarciminota bacterium
ATAATCAACGGACAGAAAAGGTTCGTAGTCGGAGCTGAGGGCGCTGATTTGTTTTTGATTTATGGGAAAGTTGAAGGCATTGAAGACCCCAAGAGAGCAATGACGGCATTTCTTGTGGAGCGGGGCCCGGGCGTGGAGGTGCACCATGTTTATGGTCTGATGGGCACTCGTGGTGGCGGAACTGGCAGAATCGTTTTCAGAAATGTAGAGGTACCCATTGAGAATGTTCTCGGTGGAGAGGCTGGAATTGGCAATGGAACTGCAGTTTTTCACCAGATGATGATACCAGAGAGAATGACTTCTGCCGGCGGTGCAGTCGGAATGGCAAGGGCAGCCTTCGAGGTGGCGGCAAAATATGCCGACAAAAGATATGCATTTGGCCGTAAAATCAGGAGATTTGAGGGTGTCAGTTTCAAGATAGCTGAGAGTTTGACACTCATCGATGCTGCAAGGGCATTAAACAGGGCCGTGGGAGTTGCAATAGACAGCGGAAAGATTCCTCCCGGGAAGGTGAGACGTCTTGTTTCAGAGGCCAAGAAATTCTCCACCGAAATGGCATGGGAAGTGGTCAACCATGCCATGCAGATCATGGGCGGAATTGGATATACAAATGTTTATCCTATTGAGAAAATGTTGAGGGATGTGAGGCTCATAACCATCTGGACAGGCACGAACGAGATAATGAACCTTGTGATTCAGCATGAATTTTACAAAGAATTTTTAGATAAGGGGGTTGAAGGCAGAGACGTGGAAATGGATGCTCCGGAGGCAGACGCCACGGAAGAAAAAGTTTACAACGAGCCGGAGGGGTGAGATGGGAGTGATTAGGATTCTTAAATTTTTGGATAATATGTGCGGGCCACTGGAATTGGAGCAGAAATTTTGATTTGCGGAATAAAATTTTTGTCTAATAAGGCTGGAAGTGCGAGTTGCACTTCCTCCCTGAAAATCTTAGAAATCTGAAAGCTCCTTCTACTGTAGAACTGGAGAGGGATTTACGGTGAATTTTGATTAAAAATATCAGATGTAACCCCTCACCTTGATCCTCTCCCCGCAAAAATGTATGCGGGGAGAGGTTTTCTATTTTATACTCAACTTTGACACTATCTCCCAAAACCATTGATATTCAATCATTTTACGCGTACCACTACCTTGACATCCAAATTTAAAAATTCGCAATATTGCGACAAAAATTCGCCGCACATGTTAAATTTGAGTACAGCATTTTACTCTTCTCCGCTTGCGAAGCAAGATATATGCCCTCAACACATTTTTTTCCGAAGCGTGAAAGGTGGAGACTGATGGATTTTGGGATAAAAATTAAGATGTTATCCCTCAATCTTCTCTTCGTAAGGGTCCAAAACGTGTAGGGGAGTTGTGGGGATAAATTTTGGCTTTAGTAAATAAAAATGGCGGCGCGCACGAAGTGCGCGCCGCCAAAAACTTTCATCAAAATCCCTATTATCTCGAAATCACGAGCTTTCTTGTCGTTTGAGTCGTTCCATTGTACTTGATGGTGTAGAAGTAAACACCGGCAGGAAGGACAGATCCGCTTTCGCTTCTACCATTCCAGCTCACAGAGTATGTTCCTGCAGCAAATCTTCTATTAGCGAGTTCTTTAACCTTTCTTCCTGTGAGATCAAAGACTGCAATTTCTACATTACCTGCTTTCCTGACAGCAAATCTGATGGCAGTATGGTTTACAAACGGATTAGGCATGTTCTGGTAAAGCACCACGGGCTTGTTACCAACAATCTTCCAGCCCTCGCTCACGCCGAGACCATTGAACTCGAGTACATTGAGGAATCCGGTCTGCACTGTGAAGGAATCAGGAGGACGATGACCAACGTACGTTCCATAAAGTATTTCATTTGCACCATCACCGTCGAGGTCATTGCCAAGTGCAAGTGTAGGACCAGGATAGAAACTGCATACTGTTGTATCCGGGGCACCTGTAGAATCGGTTGTGATGAATGTGTCTGCTGGGAATACATCATAAATGTCATACACGGTGTAGCTGGCAGTATCTCCAAAGTCACCACCGTTGTACTCGATATCATAGATATGCTTGTTCAGGTCACTCAAAACGATGTCTCCATTGTCATGACCAGGTCCGTGATCAGGGTCACCTGCCTTCATTCCATAGACTCTGAATAATGCTGTTGTATCAACTGCTCCTGTCGTGTCAGTGTCAATAACTGTCCATTCAGGCATATAATGTGCCATGGAGTCCACATCTCCACCTACCGGCTCGAGAATGTGAACTCTACCTCTTAAGAGGGCACCAATAACAAGTTCTTTTACTCCATCACCATTAAGGTCATATGCACCAACCGATTTTGCATAAGGATATCTGTCTTCAGGATCAAGTCCCTCTGCGTGATATTTCAGAACATAGTGATCAGGGGCATCGGATTCGAATATCTGAACTCCCACATGGTTCCATATGGTAATGACACCTTCAGGATTGCCATCGCCATCAAGATCAACAGGTCCAAATCCTGATGCTGTACTTCCACCGAAACCAAGTTCGGTACGTTTAAAGACTGTTTCAACTACGGTTGAATAGAATCCGGTAGAAAATTCTCCATCGATAGAGAATATGTATGCGTTATCGAATGCTGTACCACCGTTATTCACCCAGAGAACCTCATCTTTTCCGTCATTGTCGAAATCTCCGACAGCCATATCTTCACATCTGTACCTATCGGGATAAACAACCTGTCCTGTTGAATCAACATAGGTGGCAAAATCATTAATCTGCGCAACGAGCTGATAGTTGTCACTTCCGGAAACTCCATCCCACTCAAAGACCCATACGCCAACATGTGCAGCTGAAGTGTCACCGGAGCCACCTGTCACTGCAACAATGATTTCTCCTCTGCCATTGCCATCAAGATCTCCTGTGGCAACACTTCTAACATTGGAGTAATAACCATTAGAGGGCATGTTGTAAACCCATGCCTGACGTAGCGTGTTGTCACCGGATACCTCATAAACTATGATTCTACCGTGCTGAGAATCACTCACTGTTCTGTAATCTGTTATGATAATCTCCTTCATTCCGTCCTGGTCAAGATCACTACCAACTACCATGGATCTCTGATACTCGTTATACACACTGTCTGCAAAGAGCGCATCATTCTGCAGATCTGTTGTTGCGAGACGGAAAACATTATCCCCGTCTCCTGCAGCCAGAGAACCCACCAGAAGGAGGGCTGCCAATACACCTACCAACTTCTTCATATTTATACCTCCTTTTTTAATTTTTATTATATTTCCCAACTTTCCAACTGTAAAGGCTCACGATAGAGCATTTGGTAACTTACCATCACCTTCTCCCCACATAAAGCATATGTGGGGAGAAGGTAGGCGTTAGTCACCTCAGAAAATCTAACAATCTGAAATTTTTCTTTTACCTTCAGATTTCTTATCATGCTCAAAATGCCAAACCCACCGAAATGAACTTCACATTCTGCAATCTTCCATAGTTTGACATTGCAAAATCGATGGAGAAATTCAGAGGAGTTCCCGGCCGTCTATATTTAACACCTCCACCAAATGTAAATCCACCTTCAGCATCTCTCATAAAGTTGTGCTCTCGACCAATTCTTATATAAGCGAGGTTGGCAAGTGAAAGTTCAGCACCAATATTTATATACTCGGTGTTATCATTTGGATGAACAGCATCAATGGCAAGAAGCATTTTAGCAAACTTCGTCTCGTATGGTACAAGTGCAATTCCTACAAGAAATCTCATAGGCAAATCATAAGATTCAGTTCTGAGGTCAGCAATTACATTTGGCTGAGAATTGGGGTCACGATTGGGGTCAGGATAATAGATGAATCTTGTATCCTCACCGGTCAATCTCATCTTGTTTCCAAAGTTCTGGAAGTTCATTCCGATTGTAAATTTATGCCATTCTGTCTGGTATTTAAGTCCAATATCAACTGCCATTCCCGAAGCTGACATAAGCTTTAACTTCTCGTAGATGTACTTCGCATTAAATCCGAAGGAAAATTTGTCCGTAAACATTTTTCCATAGCTAAAAGCAAGGGCAAGCCCGGAATATCTAAAATACTCACCAGTACCTTCAGGATTCGTTTCTGTTGTAACTTCCATATTGTCTGTTCCAAGATAGGATAAGGATCCACCGATAACACCACGTTTGGGAATGGGTACTGCAAAAGCAAGGTAGTTATACTGGATTCCTGCAAGCCATTTTGCATTAGTAAAGAAATAGGAATATCCTGTAGTCTGTGCAAGTCCTGCTGGATTCCAGTATGTGGCAAGGGCGCCATCAGCAACAGCAACAAAGGCTTCTCCCATACCCACTGGTCGTGCACCGGGGCCTATTTTCAAAAACTGGGCAGCCTTTGTCCCAGTGTTACTGATTGTCTGTGAAAATCCCAATCCCAAAAAGGCTAAAAGTAGAATGAATTTTTTCATTTCCTGTCCTCCCTACTTAATTACTGCAAATTTTCCGATGTATTTTCCAACTACCTGACCGTTAAGCATAGCTTCCACATGGTAGATATAGACTCCGTAAGCAATTTCCTGACTATCTTTATTCAAAAGATTCCACTTCTGCACAGAAGGTGACACATACTCTGGATCTCCTGGCACATGATGTAGCACATCAACCAGTTCACCTGTTATAGTGTAAATTCTGATAGTTGCTTCTGGGGGTAGGTTAATGAAGTGAATCTCACGGGCACCTCTTCCTCTTCTAATAGTTGGATCCTTGAGTTCATAAGCAGACACAAGAATGTATGGGTTCGGCACAACTTTTATTTTGTTCATATTTTTCACAATGTCGTTTTCATTTGTAGTGCCCTCATGGGTATCAAAGTAAATGGTGTCTCTTTCAGTAAATGGCTTGTGGAACTTAAGGTAGAGAATGGTGCTATCAGAATTCGGTGGGATCGCTCCAGTACCGGGCCCCATAAAGGTGAATTTCCATGTTCGCGCTACAATTCTTCCTGTTGAGTCAGTAAGAACAGGGTACAAAACATCTCTTCCTGCAGGATTGGCAATTATCCCATCATGGTCTCCATCAATAAATACTACTTCCTGTCTATAGCGATACTTACCCTCTATTCTCCAGACCCTAAAGTTCACAGGCGCTTTGTTTGTTGGACTATTGTAGAAAACTGAATCGAGAACAGTTCCAGAGTCAGCAAACTCTATCTCATAGTCAGCAGGGTACTTTATACCACCACGGGCGAGAGAAACCTGGACATGGAAATTACTGTTGCCTCTCACGAAATAGTTAGTATCAGGTGCAAGTGAATCAGTATTAATTGACACTCTAAATCCATCTACAATGGGGTTATCATCCTCACCATGTATTTTAGTACTGTTGGAAATTAGCACGCTATCAACACCATTAACATTTTTAATTAAAGACCATGTAGTGTCGTTTCCAGTTGTATCAAACTTGATATAGTAAGATGCATCCTTTATGTCCTCTGGAGTTACAACCATGTAATCAACCTGTCCAGTTCCATTAATGTTTGAATTTAGCGAATCAATGGTTATCTGTGGAGGGTGATAACCAATAGGATTACCATTAGGAATTACATGCACCACACTCGGATTTGCATTTATCGGATAAACAGAAGATATTAGCGGTGGCAATCCAAGTGTATCATTACCAGGTGCATATGCTGTGACTGCGTACCAGTAGTGTTCACCGTCAACTACCGTTGTATCTGTCCATGAGTGCCTAAGGCCAGAATCATCACCCAGATAGAAATAAGCTCCATCAACCCCTACAGGAGCAAGTCCTGTGATGGAGTCAATTTTATCAAACTGTGCAATAGGTCTCCAATAAACAAT
>WFZT01000081.1 GCA_015489415.1 Caldifarciminota bacterium
GGAATGGGAGACGGTGATAGGCTGCAGGTTCTCAAGCCTCTTGGATTTCCCCTGAGTTGAATACCTCGTGTGGGCAATTCCGAGGAACCCTTTTTTCTCTCCTATTCTTCCACTATGAAAAACACTGCTGATCAGTCCGAGATTTCTGTAAAGGGATATTTTCTCACCGTCGTACAGCGCAAATCCTGCACCTTCCTGTCCCCTGTGCTGAAGCGCAAATAAGCCGTAGAAAAGGTCAAGGTTCACGTTTTTACCATCAAAATCATAGGCACCAAAGATGCCACATTCTTCTCTCAGGAGGTCCATTTCTTTATGAAGTTAAGCTCCTCGTCCTTTGATTTGATTTCACCGAGCCACTTTTTTACAAATAACTCGATCAGGAACCTCCTGATATTTTCCTTCCTGATGCCGGAACTTACAAGAACATCTCCACTTACGTGGATTTTAACCTGCTTCCGGGCATGGTAATAGTCCACAAGGATCTCCTTCCCCTTTATGAGGCCAATAAGGAGCGGAATTATTTCATCAACATTGTAAAACATCTCATGAATTTTGATAGGGTCATCAGGAATTTCGCGCTTCAAAAATTCACGGAATGTTTTAATTACATGTTTTTCATGCCTTTTCAGGTCAGGAAGGTCTTCTCTTAATTGTACAACGAGCAGGGTGAAAGGCAGCCAGTGCTCGGATGATAAGTCAGTGAGTATCTCGTCTAACCTATCAAAAGACGTATCAGGGGCGTCAAGTCTCTCTCCAAGATGGTCAAGGAGACCAAACCTCTTGATTTCTTTAAACATATCGGCCCTCTTTTCCTCTATGGCGGTTCTCTCGAGCTCGTTCCTGACCCTTGCAAATGAGATACGTGGTAAGATCTCAAGAGCGAAAGGGATTTCCTGTTTTAGAATTCTGTTCTCGTATTGGAGCTCAAATCGGTTTTTGTACCTTACTCCCCGGAAGGCACGGGTTGGGTCATCATAAAAGCTTCTGTCCTTTAAAACACGCAGGAGTTTTCTTTCGAATAAATCTTCGTAGCCACTGAAAGGGTCAATAAGCCGGCCAACATCGTTTAAATTAAGGGATATGGCCATAGCATTTATGGTAAAATCACGTCTCTTTAGGTCTTCGAAGATGTTGTTTGAAGGTTTGACCACCGGTAGAGAGCCGGGCTCAGGATAGCTTTCCTTTCTTGCCCTTGCAATATCGACTACTATTCCGTCCAGCTTTATCTTGGCAGTGCCGAACTCCGTGATCTGGATAAGCTTTCCACCATATTTCTTTAAAAATTCATTTACGATGTCTCTGAAATTTCCGACGACAACAATATCGTAGTCCAGAGATTTTCGACCGAGGAGATAGTCTCTTACAATGCCTCCAACGGCATAGAGCTTGTAGCCGTTGGAGAGGTGATGAAGGAACCTCAGTAGAGGGTCTTTTAAAACGAAATCTCTGAAGATCAATCCGGTTTTATCAGGAATAGTGTATCTCCGTAGCCTACAGGAGAAGCGTCCTCCGGGATAATTTTTACAATAGTCCCATCCACATCGGATTCGATCTCATTCATAATTTTCATGGCCTCGACGATGCAGAGGACCTGTCCCTTCCTCACGTGGTCCCCCTCTTTCACGTATGGCTCGGCACCAGGATATGGCCTGCGGTAGAAGGTTCCAACTATAGGGGATTTGATCTCGTGGAGCTTTTCTCCCTCTTCAACCTTCTTCTCCTCCACCTTCTTCTCTTCCTCTGGAGGCTTGGGTGCCTGAGCCTGTGCTACAGCAGGGACTGCCTGGGGGACGGGCCTCGATTTTACCACCCTCACCTTGTTAAACAGGGTTTCCACTTCGATCTCTTCTAATCCATGCTCCTCTAAAAGCTGAATGAGCTCTTTTACATCGTCAATACTGAATTTTTGCTCATCCGATGAAAGAAAGTCCCGAATTTCTTTGAGTATGGCTTTAATTTCTTCGAGTGTCACTTTTTCACTCTCTCGATATATTTATCTGACCTTGTGTCAATTTTTATAACATCACCAATCTGGACGAATAGCGGAACCTGGATGACTTTCCCAGTCTCCAACTTCGCAGGTTTAGAGCCACCTGATGCGGTATCTCCCTTGAGCCCGGGGTCTGTTTCAACCACTTCGAGCTCCACAAACATAGGAGGCTCAATGGTGATAGGCTCGTCGTCAGCAAAGAGCACTGTAACTTCCATTCCTTCTTTCAAATATCCGGACTGCTCTTCTATCTGGTCCTTTGTGAATACAATTTCCTCAAAGGTCTCGTTGTCCATAAAGTGGTACTCGTCTCCAGCGATGTAAGACAGGGTAGCGCTCTTTCGTTTAAGAAGGATTTCTTCGATGTCGTCTGAGCTTCTGAAACTCACCTCTTTTACCTGTCCCGTGTGCACGTTCTTGAGCTTTGTCCTGATGGTTGCTCCGCCTCTGCCCATGTGGATGTGCTGAAAACTCACCACAAGATAAATATCTCCCTGATATCTTATTGCCATTCCTGTTCTGATGTCTGGCATACTCCTCTCCTTAGATTTTTATTAAATTTTTTGGGGAACGGGTGATAACTTCAACCCCGTTTTCTCTCATTACGACAATGTCCTCTATTCTAACACCCGCAAACCCGGGAACATAGATTCCCGGTTCCACGGTAAAGACCATTCCGGGTTCAATCTTTGTTTTACCCAACATGCTTATCAGCGGAAGTTCATGGACTTCAAGCCCTACTCCGTGCCCGAGGCTGTGTCCAAAAAGTTCCCCGTAACCGGCCTTTTCAATCACTTCCCTTGCAAGTGAATCGATTTCCTTGCCGGTCATACCGGGCTTTGCCTCTTCCTCTGCCCTCTCCTGCGCTTCTTTCACTATGTTGTAGATTTTTATAAATTCTTCAGGTGGATTTTCACCCACCCAGACGGTTCTCGTCATATCAGATGAATAACCTTCAAGATAGTTTCCAAAGTCCATGAGCAGGTTGGTCTCATTCTTGACCTTTACCTTCCTTGGTTTTGCATGGGGGAGTGCCGAGTGTGGGCCTGTTGCGACAATAGTGTCAAAGGAGGGTTTTTCCGCTCCAAATTTCTTCATGAGATACTCAATTTCTGCTGCAATATCAAGCTCTGTTGTTTCGCCTGGCTTAACCCTTTTTAGAATCTCCGTGAATATTCTGTCTGTAACCTCCTGAGACCTTCGAATTTTCTCGATTTCATCCTCAGATTTGAACATTCTCATAGGTGAAACAGGGTCATCCACGAGAACCAGCTCGAATCCTTCCAACTTCGCTTCCAATTTTTCAAACAATTCACAGGTGACATTAGCCTTTGGAACACCTATTCTTAGCTTTATCTCTGGCAACTTCTCTTTAAACTCTGTTATTTCTTTTGTGTAAATAAAAATATCGGCATCTTTGACCTCTTCACGGGACTGCTCCTTATAGCGACCATCTGAAACGAAAAGGTAAATATCCCTGCCCACAAGTAAATATGCATTTGAGCCAGAGAATCCCGTTAAATATCGAATATTTGCCAGTTTGGTTTCGAGGTAAATATCCACATTCAACTGGTCCAGTTTCTCACGGAGTGCATCGATCCTATTCAATCAAATCCCTCCCCTCTTCGGCTATTTTTTCGAGCTCTTCACTTCCTGGCAATCCTTCCTGTGTTTCTTTAAATGGATATAAAATGAAAGCCACCTTCTCAAAATACTCTTTGTTTCTTTTGAGCCCGAGTTTTCTAAAACATTTAACGAGTCCAACGATTGCCTGATAGTTAAATTTATCGAGGTTATAGGCTTTTTTAAGAGTTATCAGCGCTTTCTCAAATTCATTCTCCTGAAGATGAATTTTCCCGATGAGGGTGTAAAGGAGTGAAGATGTGGGGTACTTTTCCACTCCCTCTTCAAGAGTCGCGAGGGCTTCTTCAATTTTTCCCGTATTCTTGAGGTGAATTGCATACTCCACAATTGTTTTTATAGACCTATCGCCATCCTTATAAAGTTTCTCGTAATCCATGGAATTTTTAGGTTAATGCTATGTTTTTATAATGTCAACCACAGTGAAGGTGTATTTGAAAATGCCCTCCTTTCCTGTGTACGAAGTGAGTGGGTTCCACCCAGCTCTGTAGAAGCATCTCTAAAAATATGACAGAAGCTAATATCAACTGCCGAGACGCCATACGCTCCATTAAACCAATCACTCAGCCCCGTAGTTAAAACGAATCTTAAATTTGTCTGATTGCAAATTATCGATGTAGGGTGTATAAATTAGCAAATATACAAAAGGGGGAAATCTTGTTAGCAGAGATCAAAGAACTAATGGATTCTGGTGTTAATTCTATTTACACCGCTGCTGGAGCCGTTGTTTACTACCAGGGTGATGAAATTTTCGAGTATTACACAGGTTCTACCGGTCATGGCCCAGATAAAGAAATTAACGAAAGTACACTTTTTGACATAGCATCCATAACCAAGGTATTTACTGCAACAGCTTTCCTGAAAGTGTTTTACAGTAGAGGCTATTCAATTGAAATGCCTGTAGTTTCCATAGTTCCTGAATTCTCACAGAACAGTGAACCTTACGATAAATCAGTGGTTACCTTTAAGCACATTTTGACCCACTCAAGTGGTCTACCATCTTGGAAACCTTACTACGAGAAATTAAAGGGAGATGAAATAAAAAAAGCCGTTCTTAGTGAGAGTCTGATTTATCCTCCTGGATCCAAAGTTCTTTATTCTGATCTCGGTTTTATGATTCTGGGGTGGGCCCTCGAAAGGATAACCGGGAAAAAGCTCGATGAAGTTATAAAGATCCATTTGACCGAGCCACTTGGTCTGAAAAACACCGGTTATGGCCCGTTCCCCTGTGAAAACACTGTTGCCACCGAGCTATGTAACTGGCGTAAGCGGAGAATATGTGGCGAGGTCCATGATGAAAATGCCTTTGCACTGGGTGGCATTGCCGGACACGCGGGATTATTTTCTACCCCCCGTGATGTGGCAGATTTTGGACTCGCGTGGCTTGATAGTATCTATGGAGTAAATCACCTTGGATTACCGCGCAGGATAGTGATTGATGCGGTTTCGCCTCAAATTGAATTCCAAAATCAAAGGCGGGGATTGGGATGGGCCCTCTGGACCCCCTCTTCTCCGGCGAGGTATCTCGGAAAGAATACATTTGGACACACTGGATTTACCGGAACTTCTCTCTTTGTAGACCCGGATAGGAAACTGGTGGTCTCCCTTATGACCAACAGAGTATACTTTGGCAGAAATCCGGCACCTATTCTCTTGTTTAGAATCAAATTCCATCGTAAAATTGCCGAGTTAACCGACTCCCTCTAATGGATGAACTTTTCCCGGTGAATCATAAAATGGTACAAAAGACTTCATTGAAGTATCAGGGATTTATAGAATACCGGTATCTGACTTTTTGAACTGTATTGAACAACGGGGAACAATCCGAAGAGGGCTATAGTGTGAAGATTATCACGTAAAATGCTACAGATTTTCCATGGTTTTACCAGATGTTTTTGACCGATATCCAAGACCCTTTTCATGGTTGGCATCCTTAACTTCTCATTTAAGATTGCCAGAATGAATGACTGGTTTTCGTGGACGTGGAAATATTCTCCCTTTATAATTGCCCTAAGAAAACCCCAAGGAGGGCGTATGAAAAAACTATTAGCAACAATACTTATTGCAGGCAGTCTCGCCTTTGTGAGCTGCCAGAAAGGAGGAACCACTGGCCCAGGAGGTGGAGGTGGTGCTGGAACAATCAATGAACCCCTTCCACTATCTGTGGGAAACTGGTGGGCATATTTGAACTACGAGACTGGCGGTACCAAAGGAGATACCACCAGAGACACCATCAGAATAGTTGGAACAGGTGTAGTAAACGGAAAGAATGTGTATATCGGAGTTAATGGAAATGACACTTCTTACGTTTACAGAGAGGGTGGATATATCTTTATCATGGGACATGAGGAAGGTTCACCGGATAGTGTGTACTACATTATGAGGTTCGTTAAAACCCCACTTTCCACAGGTGATAGCTGGGTTGTCGTTTCGGAAAGTGACACAAACTATTCTTTTTCCATACATGCTACGGCACAGGGAACAGAGAGTGTTCAGACACCGGCCGGCAACTTCGATGGAGCTATGAAGGTGGAGTTCAAGAACATATGGAGTTATTCCTATGGTGGACAGACCTATGCTGAGACAACCTATACATACTATTATTTCGCAGATAACGTAGGTATGGTTGAAGAAAGAGATATGTCCCCTGACAGCACCGAAAGCTATTCAGAGTTAGAGGCGTACCACGTAGAGTAAATTAAACTGTGGGGCGGCGCCCGAAGGGCGCCGCCCCCACTTCTTTAAAATCTGGTCAAATCCTATTACCCCTACCAATCCGCCATAGGAATCTTGATTCCAAACTTCTTCGCCGTTTCTATGGCCTTCTCGTAGCCTGCATCAACGTGTCTTGCAATTCCCGTTCCGGGGTCGTTGGTTAGCACTTTCTTAAGCCTGATATCCATCATCTCACTTCCATCTGCGACAATCACCTGACCTGCATGAAGGGCGTATCCTATTCCCACACCTCCACCGTGATGGAAGCTGACCCAGGATGCTCCTGAAACTGCATTGAGTGCGAAGTTTAATAACGGCCAGTCGGCAATGGCATCAGACCCATCCTTCATGGCCTCAGTCTCTCTGTTGGGCGATGCCACAGAGCCCGTGTCCAGATGGTCCCTTCCTATGACAATCGGGGCCTTCACTTTTCCTTCCCTCACAAGCCGGTTGAAGAGCAGTCCGGCCTTATCTCTTTCACCGTATCCCAGCCAGCAGATTCTCGCAGGGAGTCCCTGAAATGCCACACGCTCACGGGCCATCTTGATCCACCTTACCATGTGCTCCTTCTCCGGGAAGAGCTTTATCAATTCCTCATCGATAGTATAGATGTCCTCCGGGTCTCCTGAAAGAGCTGCCCATCTGAATGGACCCTGCCCTTCACAGAAAAGGGGTCTAATGTAAGCAGGGACGAATCCCGGATACTTCCAGGAACCATCGGGATTTTTAATCTCCTCTTCCTTGATAAATCCACCTGCAAGGGCATTTCCACGCAGGTTGTTCCCATAATCAAATGTCTCTGCACCCCTTTCCTGGAGTGTAATCATGGTTCTTACATGTTTTGCCATGGTCTGATAGGAGCGACGGAGGTACTCATCAGGATTGTTCTTTCTAAGCTCCAGTGCCTGTTCGTAGATGAGTCCCTCGGGGATGTATCCATTCAGCGGGTCATGGGCTGATGTCTGGTCTGTCAGAAGGTCAGGTGTAATACCTCTTTCAACAAGCCTTTCAAGGAGTGTGACAACATTTCCAATCCAGACGATACTCTTCGCGATACCCTTTTCCTTGTATTCAAGGGCACGGTCAATGGCAGCGTCAAGGTTGTGCTCAATTTCATCGAGATATTTTGTGAGAAGTCTCTTTTTGGCCCGCTCTTCCACCACTTCTGCTGCAAGGTATGTAGCATTGTTCATGGTTGCTGCAAGAGGCTGTGCACCGCTCATTCCACCGCATCCACCAGAGACGATAAGCTTGCCGCGAAGGTCGTTTACTCCAAATTTCTTTCTGCCGGCTGCTGCAAATGTCTCATAAGTTCCCTGAAGAATACCCTGGGTGCCTATGTAAATCCAGGAGCCTGCAGTCATCTGACCGTACATGATGAGTCCCATCTTTTCGAGCTTGTGGAAGTAGTCCCATGTGGCCCATTTGGGAACGAGGTTTGAGTTGGCAATGATAACTCGTGGTGCCCATTCGTGGGTCTTGAAAACACCAACAGGCTTACCCGATTGAACAAGCAGGGTCTCGTTGGGTTCGATCTCGAGTAATGTTTTTACGATAGCCCAGAAGGCATCCCAGTTACGTGCAGCTTTACCTGAGCCACCATAAACAATCAGTTCTTCAGGTATTTCAGCCACTTCCGGGTCCACGTTGTTCATGAGCATTCTGAGAGCTGCTTCAGCGTGCCAGTCCTTTGCATGGAGCTCCGTTCCCCTCGGAGCTCTTACTGTTTTGGGCTTTGTTTTAATCATTTCATAAAGGTCCATTGTCTTTCACCTCCAATATAAGTTATAATGCCACAGGATGATAACTTCAATACAAAAACTCGTGCAAGAACTCGAACGTCATGGGATAGAACCTGGTCTTGATGAAATCTCAAAGCTTGAGGAGTATCTGAGGCTCGTTTTAAAGTGGTCTAAAAAGACGACTATTGTCTCAAAAAGGATAGGGGAGAATGAGCTTTTAGGGTTGCTCTTTGATTCACTGATTGCTGCAAAAGTTATCGAAGGTGAGCGAGTGGCTGATCTTGGCACAGGTGCTGGATTCCCGGGTATCCCCCTTGCAATCCATTTCCCAGAGAAGAAGTTTACCCTTGTGGATGTTGTTCGAAAAAAATGTATCTTTTTGCAATATGTAAGAGATTTGCTGGGGCTTGATAATATTGAGATTTTCTGTGATTCCTGGGAAAGGCTTGGGGGCTCTTATGAAACGGTTGTTTCCATGGGGACAGGGTATGAGAGGGTTAAAGATGCTACAAAGAGGATTTTGAGTCCTGGTGGGAGGTTTGTATATATATCCACCCGGAGCAAAAACTGTCATTTAGAGGTTCAAAATCCATTTATTAAAGCCAGAACCTGCGTGATTGTTTCACGTGAAACAAATCGGGATTGAACCGGTAAAATCGGCACTTTATAATTCCCGACATGAAAATCATCTCCATTTCCAACCAGAAGGGTGGAGTTGGGAAAACAACCACCGCCATAAATCTCTCCTACTATCTTGCCAAATTGGGCAAAAAGGTGCTTGTGGTGGATATGGACCCACAGGCCAATGCAACGAGTGGATTTGGTGTTAGTGATGTTGAGCTAACTACATATGAGCTTTTGATAGATCCGGATGTCACAGTAGAGCAAGTTGTTGTGCAGGCTCCGTTTGATAATCTTTATCTTATCCCTTCTACCACTGACCTCGTGGGAGCCGATGTTGAGCTAAGGGAGAGGCCCAACTGGCACGAGACTTTGAGAAAAAAGCTGAGGGATGTCGAAGGTTATGATTACATTTTCATAGATACTCCGCCCTCTCTCGGGCTCCTCACGGTTATTGCCCTAACTGCGGCGAAGAGTGTACTCATACCTGTTCAGTGCGAATATTACGCCCTTGAAGGATTGGGCCAGCTCCTCAGAACCCTTAAGAAGATCAAGCAGGCCTATAATCCGGAACTAAAAATCGAAGGATTCCTCCTCACCATGTACGACAGGCGTTTGAATCTCACGAGTCAGGTAGAGAATGAGGTTCGTAGATTTTTTGACAGAAAGGTCTATAAAAATGTGATTCACAGAAGTGTCCGAATTGCAGAGTCCCCGAGTTTTGGCAAGCCTGTTGGAATTTATGCTCCCAATTCTCAGGGAGCGCTTGACTACTTAAACCTTGCAAAGGAGTTTTTAAATGGCAAAGAAAGTGCTGGGTAGAGGGCTTGATGCCCTTATTTCAAATGAATTGGTTAACACCGAGGAAATCCTCCTCATTGGTATAGACGAGATTGAGCCCAATCCCCTGCAGCCAAGGATAGCATTTAGCGATGAAGAAATCAATTCTCTTGCCGAGTCCATTAAGAAACGTGGTGTGCTTCAGCCCGTAATAGTTAGAAAGGTCGATGGAAAGTACCAGCTTGTGGCAGGTGAGAGGCGCTGGCGTGCTGCAAAGGTCGCAGGGTTAGATAAAATTCCAGCCCGGGTGATTGATATTGATGACAACGGTGCCCTTGAGATCGCACTTGTGGAAAATCTCGACCGTAAAGACCTGAACCCAATTGAGCTTGCTAAAGGATACCAGCTCCTAAAAGAAAGATTCAAACTCACACAGGAGGAGATTGCCAGAAAGATTGGCCGCAGCAGATCAGCTGTGGCAAATACCCTGAGACTCCTGCAATTGGATGAAGAAGTACAGAAGCTTATACACGAAGGAAAGCTCACCGAGGGACAGGCAAGACCCCTCATAGGATTGCCGAAAGAGATTCAAACAGAGATTGCGAAGGTGGTTGTGGAAAAGGGACTCAGTGCACGCCAGGTGGAAGAGCTGGTCAAGAAAAGGAGGTCAAAATCTGAAAAAGGAGACTCAAAAGATCGGGAGATTTCCCGTATTATTTCAAAACTCCTCACTGACAGGTTGAAATACAGAGTCAGGGTGAATCTATCGCCCTGGGGTAAGACGAAATTGAGCATTGAGTTTAAAAACAAGGATGAGCTCAAGAAGTTCATCCAGGGGCTCATCGGTGAGGAGATTGAATTTTAGGAGGTTTTGATGACAGGACTTCTGCTTTCTCTATTTATCAGCATCGCTCCGGCTTACGACTTTCTTAATGTCGAGCCTTATTACACAGTTCCAACTGCTACAGATACAGGTGTGGCAGCAATCAACAGAAACCCTGCTGGGTTAACAGCCAAACGTTCGTTCCTCTTTGCCACAAAGGGCTGGATTTCTGATGCGGGGATATCCACATTTCAGTTTAACTGGAATAAGTGGGGCTTTGCGGTGAATTATTACAGGTTTGGGGAATTTGAATACCACGGCAATACCCCCGATGATAATTCGAGGTCCTATTTTACCCCCTATGCCTATGAGCTAAAGCTTGGAAGGAGTTTCAGAGTAGATCCTGAAATGATGTTAGGCTTTGCCATTCAATACTTCTCCGAGACCATCCTGTATAGTTCAACCCATGCCTTTTATCTCACAAGTGGTCTATTGTACATGCCTGCCAGGTTTAGACCTCTTACTGTTGGGCTCTCTGTGGAAAATTTGGGGTTTAAAACAGGATTCTCCGAGCTTACCTACCGGGCGCCAATATTCGCAAATTTAGGAATATCTTATTCGCTCAAGGGAATCGGGCTATCGGCAAATGTTTCAAAAGTTTTATCATACGACAGGGCACTGAGTGATCTTAAGTCGGGCGATACGAGACTTTTAGTTAGAGCAAGTTACTCTGTCAAAGACTTCTTGAAGATTGGTGGAGGTTATGAGTTTGGCAACGAGTTTTCACCGCTTCTTTTATCCATTGAAGCAAGAAAATCCTTTGTCAGGGTTATGGCAGGATTCAGGCCCATAAATAGGGGGCTTGGTACTGTTAAAACCATCAATTTAGAGCTTGTGCTATGAGAAGGTTGCTCGATTTTGAAAGGCCTATATACGAGGTGGAGAAAAAGATCAACGAGCTGAAGGAAAAGGTGAAGGAGTCTCCCGAGCTTGAGCGGGAGATCAAGGAGCTTGAGGAGCGCGCAAAACGGCTTAAGGAAAAGGTTTACAAAAATCTCACCCGCTGGCAGATTGTTCAGATTGCAAGGCACCCTGACAGACCGCATTTTATTGATTATATCCACCTGCTTTTCAAGGATTTCATTGAGCTTCATGGAGACAGAAATTTCCGTGATGATCCTTCGATTGTTGCCGGTCTCGCCACTTTTGAAAATCACCGCGTGATGGTGATAGGGCAGGAGAAAGGAAGGGATACCAAGGAGAAGATTTACAGGAACTTTGGAATGCCTCACCCCGAGGGATATAGAAAGGCCAAAAGATTGATGCTGATGGCCGAGAAATTTGGCCTGCCGGTTTTAACCTTTGTCGATACCCCGGGAGCATATCCTGGTGTGGGTGC
Organism: Caldifarciminota bacterium; assembly: GCA_015489415.1. GTDB lineage: Bacteria > Hydrothermota > Hydrothermia > B15-G9 > WFZT01 > WFZT01. The sequence goes on from WFZT01000081.1 coordinate 11,712, forward strand.
AGAGGAAAGGGGGCAGGCATTTGCAATTGCAGAGAATCTCAAGGTAATGCTTTCACTCAAGACTCCTCTCATCACAGTGATTATCGGCGAAGGAGGGTCTGGTGGAGCACTTGCCATTGCCCTTGGAGATAGGGTCTATGCCCTAAAATACACCATTTACTCTGTCATTTCCCCAGAGGGCTGTGCCTCAATACTCTGGCGTGATGGTAAAGAGGCACCAAGGGCGGCTGAGGCCCTTAAACTTACAGCTCAGGACCTTTATTCATTTGACATTATTGATGGAATCATCGAAGAGCCTTTAGGTGGAGCTCACAACGATCCAGAATGGACTGCTGAGCAGATTAAAAGGCAAATCAGAAATGCATTACCAGAGCTGATGGCTCTCTCACCTGACGAGCTTATTGCGAGGAGAAGAGAAAAGTACGTCAGGATTGGGAGGTATATCGAGATTCCTCAGCCTTCCTCCAGTTGATGTTTAAAATAGGCATATAGGGCATCGTACATGGGAAACTCCTTCTCCAGAGTCTCGTAATCGTCCTTACACATCAATCTGTAGCCCTTTGCGAGGATTTTCAGGGCAACTGCAAGGGGTGATGGATTTTCCACGTGGGTGTCAGCTTCTCTTACAATTTGCTGAATATTTTTGAGGGCAGGGTCATCCAGCTTGTACTTTTCCATAAAGGCGTCGAATGAGCATTTATCCCCGTGATGGCCAAGCTCAACCCCTTTAAAATCGAAGGGAATGCCATCCTTTATGGTGGAGGGGTCTGTGTCTCTCGGAACGAATACAAATTCTGCATCAGGGTCAATGAACCTTTTTATTAGCCAGGGACAGGCAACCCTGTCCACGTGAACATGTTCTCTTGTAACCCACTTCATTGTTAAAAACCTCCTTTTGGAAAATTATACACCTGTGAGAGGATACGTAAAGATTATGTAATGATGTTTGCCACCATGCACGAAGTGTGTGAGGGAAGGGCACGGGGATGTCCCGCTTATGATTCTCAGAGATTCAAAATGTAACTCCTCACCTCACCTCTTTCAGCAAACATTTATGCGGGGAGAGGAAGATTTTGTTTATGTGGGAAAATCTCATTTTGATAGAAAACGATTTCTTTCGCAGCCTAAAAGTAATTTGTTCGGAGCATGTGAAGGAAAGCTTATTTAGTGTAGTTTAACGCTACTAACGAAGCGAGTATTGAAAAATCACAAAAGACACCTCTCCCGCGCAAAGTGCGGGAGAAAGATTCAGGGAGGGGGTCTTCCACTTGAAAATCTTTAAGTTTCAAGGGATAGCGCCAACTCTTCACTCTCTTACCACAAGTATTTCCGCGAAGAGAGAAGCGTATATGGAAAGTAAATTTTTGCAAATTCACAATAGCCTTGCATTTCCCAGATTTTTTACACACTGCGAAGCAAAAACCCCGCGAAGGAAAGGTTAGGCAATTTTTTTGAAGTGGCTCCATTAAAAATGGTCAATAAGATAGGGATTAAACTGTTCCGGCGGATTTGAGGAGTTCTAACGCATGGTTGATGGAACTCTCGGTGATCGTCTCTCCTGCGAGCATGCGGGCAATTTCCCTTACACGCTCATCGCCCTTAACCTCCCTCACATTAGTTACAGTCTTGTCTCCAATACTCTCCTTTTCAACGACAAAGTGCCTATCCCCATAAACCGCTATCTGAGGCAGGTGGGTTATTGCAATTACCTGCCTTTTAGTCGATATGGCTTTTAGTTTCTTCCCAACGACTTCTGCTATTCTGCCACCTATTCCCACATCAATCTCGTCAAATATCAGTGTAGGAATGTCATCAATGTCTGAAAGAACAGTTTTAAGGGCAAGCATAACTCTTGAGAGCTCCCCACCAGAGGCTATTTTTCTTATGGGTCTCGGAGACTCGCCGGGGTTGGTTGTAATCAAAAATTCCACCTCATCCATTCCGGTCTCATCGATTTCTTTTTCCTTAAAGTCAACAACAAAGACTGCTCGTGACATACCAAGGGCAGTAAGTTCTTCCATCACCAGTTTCTCGAATTTTCCCGCAGCATTCTTCCTTGACTTTGAGAGCTCGAGAGCAATCTTCTTCACCTCTCTTTCCTTTTCATTTAGCTTTGACTTCAGTTTTTTTAAAAATTCATCTCGAATTTCCACCTTGCTGAGTTTTTTCTTTGTCTCATCAAGGATTTTCAAAAGCCCCTTTATGTCTGTCTTGTACTTTTCCTTCAATCTATTTATCTTTGAAAGTCGAGCCATGAGTCGGTCGAGTTCTTCGGGTTCTGACTCGAGTTTTTTAAAATAGTCAAGGAGCCGCCGCCATATGTCTTCCACCCTAATAAGAATCTCTTCAAGAGATTCCACATCTTTCTTGAATTCCTGGTCTACTCTCGATAGATCCTGGAGTATGCCTGTAGCGTGGGTTAGTTTTGAATAGGCAGAGTCGTCATCCTCGTAAAGAAATTTCATGGCTTCGGATATCCCTGATCTCAGGGTTTCAAGATTGCTGAGGACTTTTATCCTTTCCTCAAGCTCTTCTTCCTCACCGAGCCTGAGCTCTGCATCTTCAAGCTCTTTGAGCTGAAATTCGAGAAAATCACGAACCTTTTCTGTTTCCTCCACCTCTTTTAATTCAGCCTGATATCTGCGTTTGAGCTCCATCAATTCATGGTAAGCTTTTTTTAATCGTTCGCGGAGCTCCTCGTTACCTGCAAACTTATCAAGGTAATGAAGGTGTGTAGATACATCAAAGAGGCTTTGATGCTCGTGCTGCCCGTGGATGTCAACGAGAGCAGATGTGAGTGCGCGTAAAAACTGCTGTGTAACCGGTGTCATGTTCACATAAGACCGTGACTTCCTCTGATTTGGATTTAGTACACGACGGATGATGATCTCCTCATCCGATTCGATACCCATATCTTCCAGAATCTCGCGAGCCCTGGTGGTGATTTCGAAAACACCGATTATCTCAGATTTTTCAGTGCCAGAGACGACATCCCAGTCAACTTTTCCGCCTGTAAGGAGATTTATGGCACCCACAAGAAGGGATTTACCGGCTCCTGTCTCTCCTGTAATAATATTCAGGCCTTCCGCAAATTGGAGCTCGATGGACTCAACAAGGATAAAGTTTTTAACGGTTAGTTCAATGAGTCCCATTATCCCCAGCCAAGTTTTTTTCTGAGGATTTCAAAGAAGCCTGGAGTATCTTCCAGTCGGACGAGCTTAACACGGTTGTGACACTCAGTGATTTCGATAGTCTCCCCGTTTGCAAGAAGAACCTCGTGCTGTCCGTCAGCGGAGAGTAATATCTTTTCCACTCCTTTCGATGATGTGGTTATTTTCAAATAAATGTTGGATGGAAGGATAACTGGTCTGACTGATAGTGTATGAGCACATATGGGGGTGATGATGATCGCTTTCATACCGGGATAGACAATGGGTCCGCCTGCAGCGAGGTTATAGGCAGTGGAGCCTGTGGGGGTTGCCACAATGACGCCATCAGCCCTGTATCTGTTTAAAATCTCACCTCCGGTCTCGACTTCGATGTCAATCATCCTTGATGAGCCTGTAACTCGTATGGAGATGTCGTTTAGGGCAATGAATTCTTCTGCGGTAGCTGGCCGGTATGCCCTCAAAACCATGCGTTCTTCTATGGAGAATTCATTGGCGAGTATACTCTTTACGAGCTTTTCAATCTCATCCACGCGAAAAACGGTGAGGAATCCAAGACCACCAATATTCACACCTGCGATGGGCAGTCCATGTGAAAATCTCGCGGTTCTCAAAAGTGTGCCATCCCCGCCAAGAGAGACCAGTACGTCCGCGTACATGGAAAGCTCTTCTATTCCAACCTTTTTGTCCCCTTCAAGAAGAAAGGGGGAAAGCTCTTCATCAAAAATCAAGCTTTCCCCCGAAACAATCTTTTTGATTTTCTCGATTAGCTCTCCAACTTCCCGTTTTTTTGGATTTCCCGTGACTCCAATTTTCACTTTTTCTTCTTACGTCTTGAGAGGTACGCCTCCCATTCAACTACGAGAGAGGCCACCACGTAGATAGACGAGTATGTTCCCACAACTACTCCAATAGTGATTGCGAGTGCGAAGTCAAATATCACAGGTCCTCCAAAGATGAGGATTGCAATCAAAACGAGTAGCGTGGTGAAAGATGTAATGACTGTTCTTGAAATCGTGTCATTTATGCTTCGGTTGAAAGTTTCAATGAGCTTATCAATTTTCGGCTTGATTTTGCCGTATTTCCTCATGTTCTCACGGATTCTATCTGAGACCACGATAGAGTCGTTGATGGAGTAACCCACAATGGTAAGGAGTGCCGCGATTATCGGAATGGTAATTTCCTTGTTTAAGAGGGAGAATATGCCGACAGTGATGAAAACATCGTGGAAGAGTGCAAGGACCGAACCGACACCGAATTTCAGGTCAAATCTGATCCAGATGTAGATAAGCATCAGGAGGAGACCAATGAGAATAGCTTCGAGTGCCTTCTTCTGCAGTTCTTTACCCACCCGGGGTCCTACCCTTTCAGTTCGCTCAAGTATCACCTTTTGATTCAGTTTTTCACTCAGGAACTTAACGAGTTCCGAGGGGTCCTTTTTAATAGTTGCCTTGTATTTAACAAGAAAAGTTGATTTGTCGCCAAAATTCTGGATTTCAGCGCCGGATATGCCGGCCTGTTTGACCAATTTTCTAATCTTTCCAATCTCCACAGGCTTCTCCAATTTGATTTGAACAAGTGTTCCACCTGTGAAGTCAATCCCATACCTTAATCCACCATGAAAAATGATGGAGAGTATTCCGATAAGGATTAAGGTTCCGGAAATTGCGAAGGCCTTCTTTCTAAAACCTATAAAATCATAGTTTGGATTCTTGAAGATTTCCATTTCTCAGTGCCTCCTCAGATTTTAATGGTCTTGACTTTCTTCACTGTCAGGAGATAGTCAAAGACGATCTTTGTAACGAAGATAGCTGTGAAGAAGCTGACGATGATACCAATTGAGAGTGTAACACCGAATCCGCGGATAGGACCTGTTCCGAATTTATAGAGAACCAGAGCTGCAATCAGAGTTGTGACATTTGCGTCAAACACTGTAACAGTTGCCCTTGAATAACCTGCATTGACCGCCATTTTTGGTGTTTTCCCGGCCCTCAATTCTTCGCGGATTCTCTCGAATATCAGCACGTTAGCATCAACTGCCATACCGACTGTGAGAATGATTCCAGCAAGACCAGGCAATGTGAGCGTGGCATGGAATCCCACAAGCAGAGCGAAGATGAAGATGAGATTTAGGATTAGTGCAAGGTCGGCAATGAGCCCTGAAACATTGTAATAGAGGATCATGAAGAAAACTACCAGGAGGAACCCAATTATTAATGCCGTGATACCACTTTTGATAGAGTCGTGACCAAGGAGAGGTCCCACTGACCTCTCTTCAATAATTTTAACCGGTGCAGGTAGAGCACCTGCTCTCAGGATAACGGCAAGCTCTTTTGCCTCTTCAATGGAGCCAATACCCGTTATCTGGGCATTCCCTGAGGGTATTCTCTCTCTGATTACAGGTGCGGACTGAACCACACCGTCAAGAACGATTGCAAGTCTTCTGCCAACGTTTCGGCCAGTGATTTCAGAGAATCTTGCCGCGCCCTTTCTATTAAATTTCAATAAAACAATGGGCTGGTTTGCAATGTTGGGGTCCGATGCAGAGCCGATTGTGTGCCTTGCATCTTTCAAGTAGGCACCTGTGAGCTCGGGCTTTGCCTCAACGAGGTAGAGGGAGCGAAATTTCTGCCCGTTGGATTCAAACCATTTGCCCCACATGAAAACGTATCCTTTGGGAATCGCCTCCTTTACTCTTGGGTCTTTTAGAAGAGAATCAACTTTTGCCACGTTGTCTTCTGGGACCACGATGTTTCCACGGTAGGAATTAAGTAGAGATGTGAACGGTCTTGAATTTGTGTCGGCAGAGTCGGCTGCAGCAAGCTTTCTATCAATTCTCTCAAGGGTTTCCATGATGAGGTTGTCGGGTGCCACCAGTCTGAATTCCAGTAAAGCCGTTTTACCTATAAGCTGCCTTGCCCTTTCACGGTCAAGAACACCAGGGAGCTGTATAAGAATTCTATCCTCTCCAACCTTCTGGATGGAGGGTTCAAATACACCCCACTGGTCTACACGGTTTCTAATGACCTCGATTGCCCTATCAACTGCCCCTTTGGCCTCTTCAGGTGAGAGCTTAGATTTGTCCACCTCAAGGAGCAGGTACATTCCGCCCTGCAGGTCAAGTCCAAGGTTTAGCGACCGCTTTTGCAGAGATGCGAGCTTTGACCTTGGAAGCTTAGCTCTTTCCTGAGGAGACATGGAATAGTACTTGAAAGTGGGCCAGAGACTCCAGAGGGCTACGAGAATAAAAACCACTACTATAGCTACTCTCCATCTTAAACTTTTCAAAGTTACGCCTCCTTCAAAGTGAATTTCGGGTTTCCAATTATACTTTACGCTTTTAAACACAGTCAAGGAAGGTAGAGCGAGTTCAAAGATGTGCCCACCTGACTTCTGAGGGTAAGGACCTCACTTATGTTTAGGCGAAAAATTGATTATACCAATGAGAATTGTTGAAAATCCCTGATTTTTCAGCACCCCTGACTATCTTCTTCCTGACAGGTTTATTTGAATAATCGTGTGGAAATATTACTGCTGTGGATATCGGCGAAAAATCTATACCTATCAGTTATGCGTATGGCAGGAGCTCTTCAATGTTTTCAGGTCTGATTGGCCTTTTCCCCTGTTCGATTTCCTTTATCATTTCAACAATCTTCTCATTAAGAGGCGTGGGGATGCCAAGTTCCTTACCCTTGCGGACGATAAATCCGTTGAGGTAATCAATCTCCGTAGGGCGACCCCGCTCAAGGGACTGGAGACTCGAGGATTTGAGCTTCCTGTATTTGAAGCCAACACCGCGGATAACAATGTATCTTAGGATATTGCCAAAGATACCCTTTGAGTTGACGAGCTTGTAGTAGTCAAGTTTTCCTTCGTAAGGTGGCACTTTCAGATTCATTGCATCAGCTATCTCGAGGGCCTCATCCATGATTTTGATAAAAAGGCGGCGAATTTCGCCCTTTTTGAGCATATCGCCAAGATAGAGTCCCGTTAAAGCCCCAAGAGAGGTGATGGAAGAGTTTATGATAAGTTTGGAATAAAGTTGAGCAATGATATCTGTCGAGATTTCCACAGGCACGACAGTTTCAAGCAGGTCTTTGATCGTATAAAGCCTATCATCGGGCTCTCGATTTATATATCCGATCCAGAAATGTCCCTTTGAGGTCATCTCGAGGTGTCCCGGTGACACCATCGTGGCACCCCAGCCTACAACACAGCCTACGGTCCGATCTTTTCCAACAATTTCGGCAAGAGTGAACTCGCAGATTCCGTTTTGCATTGATACCACGCGCGAGTCTTTATGGAGGAAAGGAAGCAATTCTCTCGCAACATTTTCAAGGTCATTTGCTTTGGTAGCGATAAAGACAAAGTCTTTCGGGCCTTTTAAATCTTTAACATGTGGTACTGCTTTTATCTTTACACGATGCTTTCCCTTAACACCTGTTACAAGAATTCCCTCGTTTTCAATCTTTCGGGCAAGTTCGGGATATTTTGTTACAATCTCAACACTGTAGCCAGCCTCTGCCATAAAGGCAGCGGTAGTGCCCCCAATTGCACCGGCTCCAATAACAGCAATTTCAGGTTTCATGTGAGCAATATTAACGCATACATGACTAAAATTACAATTCGCAGCGAGCTTGTTTGATATTTCCAAACGCAAAATGTTCCTCTCCCCGCATAAATACTTGGAGAGAGGATAAAAGAAGAGGGGCAACATGATTCAATTTTTCGTATAAAATGAGTATTTCCCTTCTAACCTGCATGAGGTCTTTATCCTAAATTTCTAATTTTCAAGCGGAATGCCCCCCTCCCAAAACCC
>WFZT01000082.1 GCA_015489415.1 Caldifarciminota bacterium
CTTCATAGACGTTCTGTGGGCCAAGTCCACAGTTGGAGCCGATGACATCTGCCTCGCTTCTGTCCAGCTTTGCCCCAACTTCGTAGGGATTCTTACCAAATAGGGTGAGACCATTATTGGGAAATGACATCTCTGCAATGACAAACACGTCGGGATCAACCTCTTTTGCCACCCGAATCCCCACTAAAAGCTCTTCGAGGCACGAGAAGGTCTCAAATACAAGCAGATCAACCCCACCTTCAAGTAATGCCTCGATCTGCTCCCTGAAAATGTTCTCCGCTTCCTCATCTGAGAGGCGTTTCTCACGGTCAAGTGGACGTGAAATTGGCCCAATTGAGCCCGCGACAAAAATATCATTTTTCGCAACTGCCCTCGCAATTCTTGCCCCGTAATAATTGATCTCGCGGGTTTTATTTCCAATTCCAAAATACTCTTCAAGAATAAATCTGTTCGCGCCAAAGGTGTTGGTGGTGATGACCTCAGCTCCTGCCTCTTTGTAAGCAGCATGAATTTCTTTCACGATTTCGGGCATAGTGATGTTCAGCTCATCGTAGCACAGTCCTTTGGGGACGCCACGGGCATATATCTCGGTTCCCATGGCCCCGTCAAACACGATATAATCCTTTCCCTCGAAAAATTCTCTAAACTTCATCTATCATTTCCTCAATTTTTCTCACAGTATCAATGGCATCCCTGCAGTATGCATCAGCCCCGATCTCATCAGCAAACTCCTGATTCACTGCAGCGCCACCAATGAAAACCTTTGCACGGGGATAAATTTTGTTTTTCAGGTCAATCACATCCTTCATACCGTCCATGGTGGTCGTCATAAGAGCAGAAAGGCCAATAAAGTCCGCATTCTCACGCTTTGCCGTCTCAACTATTGTCGAGGCATCCACATTTTTCCCGAGGTCGATGACATCATAACCGTAGTTTCTTAAAACGAGGGCAACGATATTTTTCCCTATATCGTGGAGGTCACCCTTGACTGTCGCCATGACTATCTTCGCCTTCTTTGAAGCCTTCCCATCGAGTTTGAGATAGTTTTCAAGAACCTTTGCCGCGCCTTCCATGGCCTCAGCAGAAAGAATGAGCTGCGGCAAGAAGTAAATCTTCTTCTCGTAAAGCTCTCCCACCTTTCTCATTGCAGGAATAAGAATCTCATTTAAAATCTCAAATGCTCCTTTTCCAGACTCAAGAAGATGCTTCGTAAGCCTTACTGTTTTCTCCCGCTCCCCTTCAATTACAGCATTAAACAATTCCTCTTCCGGGCTCCGGGCCTCCTTTTTCTCCTCCACGACCTGCAAGTCCACCTGTTTTCCAAACTGTTCAATGTAAAATTTCATTCCCGCGTCTCTGCCAGTCAGGGCATCGGTCGCCTTGATAAGATTCATCATCTCCTGGTCAAGGGGATTAAGAATTGCAGAATCAAGCCCGTGCCACACAGCAATGGGCAAGAATGCCCGGTTTAAAAATTTCCGTGCAGGGAGTCCATAAGAGAGGTTGGAAAGGCCAATTGTGGTCGGGATTCCTCTTTCACTCAGCAATTTGATAGTCTCGAGGGTCACCCGCAGGGCTTCCTGAGACGTGGATATTGTTAGAACCACGGGGTCCGCAATCAAATCGTTGAGACTGTAGCCAAAATCAAGGGCCTTTTCGACAAGATTTTCTATTATTTTCACCCTACCTTCCACTGTATCAGGTATCCCGTCCTTATCCATCGAGAGGAGCACGAGAGATGCGCCAAATCTACGGCCAATGGGCATCAAATTTTTGTATGTTTCGCCGTTGACCGAATTTAAAACAGGCTTTCCTGCGTAAAGTTTGAAAGCCTGCTCGATGGCCTCAGGATTGGCATTATCTATAAAAAGTGGAAGCCTGGTGGTATTCTGCAGCACCCGGATGGCATTTGAGTAAAAGGTCGCATCCTTTTCCCCCTTTCTACCAAGATTCACATCCAGGGCATGAGCGCCGGCATGCTCCTGCTTTCTTGCATATTCTCTTGCAAGATTAAGTTTTCCTGCCTTTAGCTCCTCGTTGAGTTTCTTTTTCCCGTAGGGATTGATGTTCTCACCAATTACCTTAAACGGGAGACCTTTTCCAATAAAAATTGGCCTATTTCTGCTCGTTGCCCTGAAGTAATTTTCAATTTCCTCTCTCCTTCGTGGAGGACGATTTTTCACTGCATTCGCAATAAGCCTGATGTGCTCCGGGGTGGTTCCACAGCATCCACCAATGATATTTGCACCGAGCTCATAAAACTCGAGCGGGTACTGGAGATACTCATCGGGTCCGAGTGGATAAACAACCCTATCACCGTGCTTTTCAGGGATACCCGCGTTGGCATAGACAATTATTGACTTCTTGGAGTGCTTCTTTATTTTCTTGATAAATTCAACAAATTCGCGGGGATGTCCACCACAGTTAAGTCCAAAGATATCCACATCGAGGGAGGCAAATGTAATGGCCGCAATCTCCGGGTCTGAGCCTGTAACGGTCAGGCCTCCCTCCATTGGATA
>WFZT01000083.1 GCA_015489415.1 Caldifarciminota bacterium
AATGGGCCTGGTCCCCATTGATAAAGGTAACCGCCATCTCCTCGAAAACTTTCCCAGAAATTTACAGTGTTAACAAGGGCACCCTGCTCGTCATAGATGTTCAGACTCAGATTCCCTGTAAAAGCGTAGATTCCTATTTGAACTTCATCTGTTGGTTCCTGTAAACTGTCCGCTGCCCATACAGAGAGGAGTGAGGCAGCAGTCATCTTATTTGTTAAATCTCCCACCCTTACAAGGTCAGGGGGGCGTCCGGGAACTGTAACAGTGACACTCCTGCTTCCCCAATCTTTAAAGCCGATATTGAACGATTCTACGGTCATGTGATCGGCTCTAACCGCAAAGTAGACAGGGAATGGAGGAAATGAGGGGGTCCCGACCACGTTGCCATTCACAATAAGAGTATCCACATGCCCATTGATATTCTGATAGAGTACGAACGAGTTCTGGGTAACAACGAGAGTCGCGATCCGCGCATCAGGCAGCATAAGGGTGTCATATTCATCGGGGTGAGTTTTATCCACCGTTATCTGAAAATTGGCATAGTCATTCACGCCGTCATTATTGGGAGAAAATGGGTTGGGCGAAACAGATACGTAAGGAATTAATGGCATGGTTGTGTCTACCACGACCGAAAATACCGTTGTATCAGAATAATTCCCGGCCGTATCCTCAGCAAATATCTCTAAATAAAAAGTGGCGTTGTAAATTTGCCCTGCAATTTTCCCATCCCATGCATACTCAAAATGCCCGGAATTTAGGAAGGAGTTAAAAAGGACAGTGCCAGAAACAGGATAAGCTGGCACCGTATTCACCACTTCAATGGTCACGTTGGCGGGTTCTGAGAGCACGAAGCCTATTTTAGTGGTGTCATTTCGGCCATCGTTATTAGGTGAAACTGGATTGGGATTAACATAAAGACCGGTAATTACAGGTGGAATGGAATCTGTCTGTGCCCTCAGAAAAAAAGGCAGTATAAAAAAAATTGCCAGAATCACTCTATTCATTGGCCACTATCCGCGGTGTAACGAAAATTAATATCTCCTTTTTCTCCGTTGACGTGGCTCTGGAGCCAAAGAGAGAGCCTATAACCGGTAATTTACTTATGAAAGGAACTCCCTGATGACCCACTGTGGACCTTGTTTTTAAAACACCTCCGATAACAACAGTTTGCCCGTCCTTGACTCTCAAAACAGTATGTGCCCTCTGGAGTGAAATGATGGGGCTTGAAGACCCCTGCAGAATACCTGCGATATCGCCAACCTGCGGCTCAAGCTCCATGGTAATTTCGTTGTTGGGGCTTATGTGCGGAGTAACTGACAGCTTTAAGGTAGCATCGTAGAATGTTACAACTGGATTTCCGGCCTGATCCCTCATTATCACCGGAATCATTTTACCCGATGAAATCATGGCCTTCTGGTTATCCTCGACCATGATTTTGGGCTCAGATAGAATATTGGCCTTACTCTCACTTTCGAGCTGGTTTAAAACCGCATTAATGTCGTATGTTGGCAGTACCTTTCCAAATTTTATCAGCAAACCGGATTCACCCTCGCCTCCCGCTATTACACTTACACCGGCCCGCGTTTTGGCAAGGGTATCGAGGACGTTCCCTATTGACCAGTTAATCCCGAGCTGTTTCGCTGCATCGTAGTCTACTTCCACAATTCTTGCAGAAATCATGACCTGTTTGTTTGGTACATCAACCATTTTTATCAGGTTCTTTATGTCCTTTATAACATCTGGAAGGTCTGTGACAATGATGGAATTTGTACGTTGATCAATTTCGAGACTTCCCCTCTCGGATAGCTTTTTCTCAAGAATTCCCTGAACTTCTTTGGCCTTGGCGTACTTCAGACTTACAACGATAGTCTGTAGTTTTGCAAGCGACTTTATAGTCTCGTATTCTGCCTTTGAGGTAATAGTGATAATGCCGTCTTTTTCCTGATAACTCAGTCCTGCCGCCTCAGTTACTATTCCGAGTGCGGTCCTCCAGGGTACTTTGTATAAACTGAGTGTAACAGTCCCGTTCACATCTTTCGATAGGACAATATTGGCTCCTGCTATCTGGGCCAGTGCCCTTAAGACGTCTTTAACGTTCGCATTCTCCACATTCAATGTAACAAGTGCATTATTATTGACCGCATTAAGTGTGGTGAATGAGAACGCCAGTATGAGTAATAAAACCTTTAAAATTTTCATCGAATTGCTTCCATCGGGTTTTTTAGCTTAATTCTAATAGTTCTTGCGTATCCACGCAAGCCGACAAGGAAAATTGCCTGATTTTCCGTTAATTTCCATAGTTTCCCGTTTTTCACCCTTGCTCCCTCTTTAAGGATAAAGGTTTTCTTGGACCTGTCCTCGAAGATGCCCAATTTGTGCCTTCCCTTCATTATCACGCCCACCAGTTTTGCTGTCAGCGGATCGAGGAGCAATGAATCCGCCTTTTCGTTTATCAAAGTTTTAAATATGTCCGGCTTCCCATATGTCTGGTATCTTACAGTTTTTAGATGAAGAATTTGCTTTATCGTTGAAGGCTGTATCTGTGGCAGGACAGCGACACTTTCTGGCTTTTCCTTTGTCAATTTGGGCGGGAAAATTCTTACCGTCATAATGTTGCCCACGGTTTCCACCTTATAGTCGCTTCTTTCTTTTTCCACGATTATGACTTTAAGTGTGTGGTTTTTCCCGGGCTTGATGGAAATGTATTTTACATTGGCCGTGTTTACATCGATCTTCCTCAGGTCTTTGAAGTAATCCATGTAGGAGAAAAAGAGGACCACCTTGTTCTTCTCCATGTAGTTTCTGTAGATTTCCACTTCCTGTCTGAATTTTAGCATAATTTCAGCAAATCCCGGCTGCTTTTCAAAATAAATATCCGTTAGCTCATTGTATGCGCTGAGGATGCCGGTCAATAAAAGTCCTATGAGTATGAGCTCGCTATTTACCTTCATTTAAAAGTGCCTTAACTGCTCTTCCAGTAAAAACATATACCTGCAGTGTAAAATGTGCCTTAATCGTAAATTCTGGAAAATCTTTAGATGAGAAGGCAGTAACGTCAAGATTCGAGATTTTGGTGACCTGAGGTGAATTCGTAAGGTCCTCTACGAACTTCCCAAAATTGTGATAAGAGCCTACAAGGTCAATCTCAATAGGATAAATGGTGTAAAATCCCTTTGCGCTTGTAGGCATGGGTTTAAACATAGTGAATTCGAGGTGATTTCTGATGCCTGTGAGGGCGATCTTTTTTATCCATAGTGGTACCTGAGACTCTGATGGGAGAATTTTATTAAGCTGATTCCAGAGCTGTTCAATGGAATCGGCTTCAGCCTTAACCTTTGCAAAATTTTTGAGCTTTGCCCTGTATTTTTGAAGTATCATTTGCTCGTTATTGATGGTTGTCCTGAGCTCAGATATTTTTTGCTTTTTTGGAGAATAAACCTTGTAATAGTACCATCCAAGGAAAAGTATCTCGACAAAAATAAGCGTGCCCCAGATGTTCTTTGACTTTTTGAAGAAATCAAGATTGAGGTCCACCAGTTTCACCTCCGATTTTCGGATACAGCACGATCTGGAACGTAAGGTAACCTGCTCCCTGGAATTCGTTCTTTTTCATAAAAATAAGGTCTACCTTTTCCCAGAGATTTTTAGATGCTGACAGCCTTTTCATGAAATTTGAAACTTCGACCGATGTAAAAGCCCCACCACTTATAAGGAATCTCCTTGTTCCCCCTTCTGTCTCTTCCTTTATCTCCGAAAGCCAGATGTTTGGGGGGATGTTTCTATTGATGTCGTTTAAAACCTCAAGATAAAATGCCCTGTCTTTTGTAATTTCCTTAATGACATTGACCTTTTGAGAAAGCTCCTGCTTCTTTTTGTCAATTTCCTGCATGATCCTGAGCTTGTCACCGAGTAGTTTTTTCTCCTGCTCGATTTCCTGTTTCTGCCTTTGGAGCAGGGCATAGGTGGCATTTTGCTCGTGGTTCATTAGAAATACAAATATTGCCGATGATGCAAGGACAATGAGGGGAGCAATCAAATTTCCAACAATGGGTGGGATTTTGATCTTCTTCGCTACCTTTTTGTGAGGACTTAAATTTATGAGTGTCTCGGTAGCGATTTCGAGGCCCCGTAAACCTGCTCCAATGGCAAGCGAAAATAGCCTCTGCTCTTTTTCACTAAGGTCAAATTTTTCCTCTATCTCCGCCGCATCCTTCACATTCTTCAGAGGATTAACAATGACAAATTCGTAGTCAGGAAAAACTGTTTTCAGAGGCTCAAGGATGTTTTTAATGTTTACTCCACCGCCGGTGAGAAACACCGTATTGATATCAAGCCCGGAGATTGAAAGATACCTCTGAATTTCATCTGCGAGGGATTGATTGAGGCCGTTTACTATAGTTTCGAAACTCGCAGAAAGCTCAGATGGTAGTTCAGAGTCAAAGAGATACTGAAATGCTTCCTCATAGGAAATATTCATAAACCTCGTCAGTGATTCGATGTATTTTTTGACCGAGAAATCCCCATCCTGATGATCGTAGTAAATCCCGTTTGAAATTGTAATGAATGAGGAGCCCTCAAAACCAATGTCAACGATTAGATAATTCCTGTTTGGATCAAGGTTATAGTTGAATTTTACAGTGTTTATAAGCGAAAGAGGTGCCGCATCCAGTATTCTAAGTTCGAGACCGGCAAACTTAAGCGAATCCTCGATCATGTAGACCGTTTCCTGTCTGGTGGCAACGATATAGACCGGGATATCCTCTGAGCCTTCCCTTGGTGGCAGTATCCAGTAATCCCAGAAGACAGTTTCGATGTCGAACGGAAGGACCTTCTGGGCTTCTTCAACTATACGTTCCTCTATTTCATGCGACTCAGAAGGAGAAATAAGAAAGTTTTTTATAATGAGGTTTTTGCCACCGACTGCGGTTACAGCATAGTTGTTAGAAATTTTAAGTTTATCGAGGAGATTTCTGATCTCCTCGGCGATTACGTCGCGGTCAATGATTTCTTTGGCGACTACACTCTCAGGTGGAGTACTTGTATAGCCGATATTTTTGACATGAACCTCCCCACCCTTCTTTTCAAGCTCTACAACTTTCATCTGTTTGGAACCAATGTCTATACTTACGACTGAGGAAGTTTTGCCGTTTTTAAAGAGGCCTATGGGCATATTAGTAGCTGGAGCTCAGAAACTTCTTGATAGCAAGGACTTTTTTCACAATGCCTTCAAGCTCCCGGAATGTACGTGGATTCTCCTTGAGGATGGTCTCTATATCCAGCTGAGATAGACCAAATCCGCCGGAGTTCAGGTATCTCATTGCTGTGTCTCTGTCCAGCTCACCCAGTTCCACCTCGATCATCGAGCCGAGAAGGGAGACCAGTTTTCTTGAGACAGCCCTCAGCTCGGAAATCGGCACCATTGTGGCAGCAGCGGTTTGCTTCCCATCTTGCTGAAATTTCTCAAGTATAAATTCCACTTCCTCCTGCAAGTACGGCTTATTTTGCAAAAGCTCGATTTCGTCAATTATAAAAACATCATGTGAAAGGATAAACTCTCTCAGGTGGGGCAGTTGACCGTTGTCTTTAAACTTCTGGTATAAGCTCTCAAATTCAGGGACACTCATTGCAAGTGATTTTTTACCGGACTTTTTAAGGGCCTCATCAATAGCACCAAGAAGATAGGTCTTACCGGTCCCTGTGTCTCCAACGATGAGAAGGCTCTCAATCTCTGATTTCACGAATGCGAGGGCAAGTTTGTATGCCTTCTCATTGTTTGGCCCCACTATAAATTTTTCAAAACTTCCGGGGAGCTCTTTTTTCTCCAGCATTTCAGCGGGAGGAGTGGATATTTCCTTAATTTCCTCCCCACGGTGGTCATAGAATTCCTGAATTTTTTCATCAATCTCAGATTTTTTTGCAAGAAGTGGCACAAATTTTAAATCCGTCACCTTCCTGAGTTCGGATAAAATGGTCTCGTTGAAAGGCTCGGCAACGGCAACTATAAGATTTTTATTAATCCGTCTTACCGGTATAAGATTCAGCTTCTTTGCAAGATAGGCCGGGATGTGATATGTGGCCTCTTCGTCTACAGAAAGGTTGTGCAGGGAAACCATCGGCAGTCTGTATTTTCTGGAAATAAAATTCAGGAGTCTATCTTCTGATATGTAGCCATTGTCAATGAGGATTCTTTCAATGCTTTCCCCCGAATCCCATTGCTTTTTGATAATTTCTTCCTTATCACTGGCCGTTATCAAGCCTGCAGAAACAAGGTCATTTAAAAGCTTTATTTGACTCATTTTATCCCACTCCTAAGTTTTTGTATTCTTTCGTTAACGTCTTTAAAGTCACCGTAAAGTGATCTTAATTTGAAATAAAACGTGAGCGCCTTTTCGTTCTCTTTGATGAGTTCGTAAGCGCGCGCTGTGTAATAAATGGACTCTGCGGAGTCACCACTACCCAGGTCATTAATTATTGCTTTAATTTCATCGACTCTGTTGGTCTCGACCAGACACCTCAAAAGCATCTCATCAAAGGGAAGGTTTTTTCTCAAATCCTGCGGAAGATTGTGCAGTAGCCAGAGTGCCTCCTTGTAAAAGCCCGCGTCCATTAAAACTTTTATCTGCTCGTTGTAATTGTTACTTGTCTGGTATACACCTTCAGAGAGATTCTTTAAAACTCCTTCAAGAAACTCTGGCTCCACCTTTTTTGTGGGTCTTTCAACGGTCTCCTGTGGAACTGAAAGGTCAATAATGGCATCTTCACCTATTTTAATTGTGGCTTCCTCAAGAAGAGGTGGCATATCCTCAGCAGATTCTGCGAATCCGAGAAGGTCAAATTCTTCGACAGGTTCCGGTGTGGCCTGGAGCCTCTCTTTTATTGCGTCTGAAATTCTTGAAAGTTTTAATTTCACCTCAGGGTTGTCTATGGTGGAGATCAAAAATTCTATCAGTCCCGTGACCTCTTCTGCGTGGTTCAGGTCCACTTCCTCCGGTTCGATGAGTAAAACATATCTAATTGCCTCTCGGTAATCACCGATTTTTGTGTAGAGCTTTGCAATTTTTACAAGCGTTTCAGGATTCTTCCCCACATATCTTAAAATCTTTTTCCCAATGGCTATAGCATTTTGGTAGTTTGTGTTTTTCTCAAGGATTTCCATGGCCTGCCGGTAGTAATTAAGGGCCTTTGCACGATCTCCAGCCTTTACGTAGAGGTCACCAAGTGTATTCAAAATTACAGAGTTTTCAGGATTCTCGGCGGCAAGCTTTGTGTAAAAGTCTATGGCATCATTTATTGTGGCGAATTTCATGACAAACTCCTAAAAATTAATAATAAGTATTAACCAAACCAGGTCAAGAGACAAGGATTTTTTGAAGAAATTTGAGTATTTCTGGCCTGAAGATAATCCCCAGGTAGGCCGCGAGAGAAATAAAAGGGCCAAAAGGCACGCGCTTTTCGCCTGTTTTCAGAATCCTCCAGATGGCGTAGATGAGGCCAATGAAGGAGCCTCCGACGATTCCGGCAAGAAGCAAATAGGGACCACCAAATGCGCCAATCATGGTAAGGAGTTTGATGTCGCCGAGTCCAAAGGATTCTTTCCGCATCATCATGTCAGATATAAGCTTAAGGATGCCAAATGTCACCAGTCCGATACCAGCGCCCCATAGAGAGGATTTAAGTCCTGGAAACTTAGTAAAATAACTGAAGATAACCCCAAGCACAATACCTGTGTGCGTATAAAGCTGAGGGATGCCCTCGGTTAAGAAATCCACATAGGCTATTCCCATAAGAACAAGGAGCAGAAAGGCGAAGTAATAAAATTCAAATGAGAGAGAAAATTTTCTGTAAATGGGAATTGATAGGATAGGGAAGAGGATTGAGAATACAAGAGTGAAAACTACGGATTGTTTTCTTTCGGCAAAATATTGAGTTAGTAGCGAAAATGGAATCGCTACAGCAAAAAGAATCAAAAAAATTATCGTACTGCTCAGGCCAGTTCTCCTGCTGATGCAGAGCTACCAGAAGCAGTAAGAATGTTCAGAACAAGATTGGAGGCGTTTTTGAGCTGGTAGAGGGCAAGCCCGAGCTTCACCGATTTGTCTGCAAGCGCAACCAGCACACCCTCATTATTCAGATTGTAGATGAAGACCACTCCATCTTCTCCGCGGACAATAGTGTCTTTCAATCCACCGATCTCCATATCCTTTGAGACCTTCTCAATTGTAGAAATGGCGAGTGACGAGACTGCAGCGAGCTTCTCTTCATCAAGCTCCATGCGGCTGGCCGATGAAAGTGGTAATCCATCAACACTCACGAGGATCAGTGTTTTGAATGATGGATCACTATCAAGGGTTTCTTTGAGGATCGTTTCAATGGTGGTAAGGTCCATCTGCAACCTCCTTATAAATTAGAAAGTGCCGGGGCCCAGAATCGAACTGGGGACACCGGGATTTTCAGTCCCGTGCTCTACCAACTGAGCTACCCCGGCACGCAGGTTCTTATTATTAATTAGCATATCCATGAGTGTCAACCTATATGCCCGATATGTTCTCACCCCCATCGACGTTGATGACATTTCCCGTCATCCAGTAAAGATCAGGGTGAGTTAAAATAGCGATGGTCTTTGCAACGTCCTCGGGAGTTGTGAGTCTCCCTGAAGGGTTAATTCTTAAAACAAGCTCAATTATTTGC
>WFZT01000084.1 GCA_015489415.1 Caldifarciminota bacterium
CGATATGTTCTCACCCCCATCGACGTTGATGACATTTCCCGTCATCCAGTAAAGATCAGGGTGAGTTAAAATAGCGATGGTCTTTGCAACGTCCTCGGGAGTTGTGAGTCTCCCTGAAGGGTTAATTCTTAAAACAAGCTCAATTATTTGCTCATGTCCAGGAATTTTCCTCAGGGCCGGTGTATCTGTGACACCGGCGCGGATGGCGTTTGCTGTGATTCCGAGAGGAGCGAGCTCAAGTGCAAGCTGTCGGATGTGACTCTCGAGGGCACACTTGGCAGCTGAAACGGCACCGTAGTACTTCATCACCTTCTGACTACCTGAGCTCGTCATTGCAAAAATTCTTCCACCACGCCTCATCAAACCGCGCTCTACAAGGTCCTGCGCCCAGTAAACAAGCGTGTTGGCCATAACTTCAAGGGTCATCATCAACTGAGGTGACGTTATCTTATCCTCACCGAAAAAGGTTTTAAGTGTTCCAAAGGCGAGAGAATGCATGAGGACCCGAACCTGAGCATCGTCTTCCTGAGATTTAACTATACTTTCGATCTCGTCCATTACCTTCTTCCGCTTTTTATCGTCGGCTGCATTTATATTGAAGAAAACGGCTTCTTTCCCGGTATTTTTAATGAATTCAATAACTTCCTCGGCATTTTTGAGGGTAGCCTTTCTATCCAAATGTACTCCGAAGATATTAAATCCGTGTCTTGCCAGCTCTTTAGCAGTTGCGGCTCCGAAGCCACTTGACGCACCGAGGATTAGAGCCCAATCTCCTGTTGCAGATATCTTCGATTTTCTCATATTTACATTTTAACCCCGAAAATCAATCCTTTCAATAGATTTTCGAGCTCGTTCGAAAATTCCTCCTCCTATCCTCCCCCACGCACAAAGTGCGTGGGGGGAGGAAGAAGTTTGGGGTAAATTTTTCATTAAAAATCAAAGGATATGGAATTTTTCGAACAGGCTCATAGATTGTCCCTTATTGGTGGACTGCAAATTCGTTCGCAACGCGAACGAATTTGCAGTCCACATCAACTACCTTATAATTCCACAAAACCATGATAACACTAAAGTTTTCCGTTGCTTTTATAATCGCTATAATCCTGCTCGCCTTAAAACAGGAAATATGGGTTGTACTCGCCTCTCTTACAGCAATCATCGCCCTTCTCTTTGGAATCCCCTTGAAAATAACCCTGAGAGCCCTTCTCACTGGTATACTCGGATATTCCACCATCCACCTTGTCATCGTTGTATGGCTCATAATTTCATTTGGTGAAGCACTCTACAGGTCAGGGTATCTTCAGGAATTCGTAGATTCAGTTGAAGGACTTTTTAGTGACTTGCGGGTCGCCTTCATCATCCCATCCATGATCATAGGATTACTTCCTATGCCTTCTGGAGCCATGCTTTCAGCGCCATTGGCCGAGGAGATCGGCAAAAAGATGAAACTGTCCCCTGAGAAACTGACTTTCTTCAACTACTGGTTCCGGCATATCTGGGAGTACACATGGCCTCTCTATCCCGGGCTAATTCTCGCATCAGCCATCACCGGAGTGCCAATCTGGAAAATCGGGCTTCATCAGTCACCTATGATAATCTTTTCAGCAGGTGTTGGATTATTTGTGCTTTTCAAAACAGTCCCTTACTACACCCTACCTTCAAATGGTAATAAAAACGAAAAATTTCTAAAATTTCTATTTGCCCTGTGGCCTATCTACCTCATTATTCTATTTGTTCTTATTTTCAAGCTTGACCTTGTAATTGGACTCTCAATCGTACTCCTTTCGCTGTTTGTTTTGAAGAAATTCTCAAGGAAAGATATTTTAGGTTCCTTTCGAAAGGGGCTTTCATTGAAAATCTTTCTGATCCTCATTTTTGTCATGATTTTTAAAAGAGAGCTTGAGCTTTCTGGTGTGATGAACCACCTGCCGGATGAGCTTGTTAGATGGGGTTTCTCACCTGTTATTCCGCTTGTGCTGATACCTTTTCTTGTGGGCTTTCTAACAGGTGTGAATTCCGCCTATATTGGCGTGGGGTTCCCGGTGCTTCTTGGCATTCTCGGCAAAAATTTAAACTACATCTTTATCGGATATGTCAGTGGATTTATGGGAATACTACTTTCACCGGCCCATCTTTGTCTTGCAGTTACAAAGACCTACTTTAAAGCAGATACCGTGAAGCTGTACAAACTCCTTTTCCCCTCGGTGCTTGCTTTATACCTTCTTTTCTGGACTTATATGCTCATTGTTAGGGTCCTATGAGAAGTTTAAGGGGCATAATCTTTTCTCTCATATCTGCGCTTGGTTACTCGAGCGTTTATATTATTGCGAGATTTGCCCAGGAATATACTCCCATTGATGTTTTCCTTTTCTGGTGGTTCTTTATTGCATCGCTCCTGAGTTTTATTTTTGTTGGACGTACACTCAGGGGATTTTCAAAGAGCGTCAGGAATA
>WFZT01000085.1 GCA_015489415.1 Caldifarciminota bacterium
TAAACTCCCTGATACACTCAAAATCATGCTCACCCTCCACTAAAACCGGGCCTCCGTAAGTTCCAAGCGGCCCGCTGTAGATTGCCCGGAGGAGGTAGGTTTTTGATAGAAGAAACGGGAAAAGATACGTAGAATCACGGCATCTTATTTCATAGGCACCGTGCTCGTAATTCTTTCTCAAACTTTTATAGATTTTAAGCCATTGAGGTGAGTAAAAAGGTGGGTAAACCTCGAGCCTGTTCAGAAGTTCAACCCACCTTTCCTCACCTATACGCTCATAATTCAATTGTTTATGCTCATACATTAATCAGAATGACACTCCAAACCACTCGCCCGCACAAAGTGCGTAAGGGAAGGAAAAGGTATTGGCTTTAACGTGTTCGAAAATTCTGGGATTTTTCTCCTTTTCTCTTCACTTTTCCCATTCCACCCCATCCCTCCCTTCCCAAAGGGAAGGGAGGGTGAAAAAATTTGAATTTCTGGATTTTTTGTAGAGACACCTATCCACTGCGCATTTCGTAAGTGAAGATAAAGTGTAGTGACATTTTTGAACACGCCTGGAAATCCTTTGAGTGTATTCACAAACATTTCCATTACTTATTTCTTAAAAAGGCACGGGCGATGGTTAGCCTGTGGGCCTCGGATGTCCCTTCATAAATTTCTGTAATCTTGGCATCTCTGTAATGTCTTTCCACATCAAAGTCCTCGGTATATCCATAACCACCGTGAACCTGAATGGCTTCACGAGTTACCTTCATTGCTACATCTGATGCAAATAGCTTTGCATAAGCAGAGGCGACAACATAATTCTCGCCTCTGTCCTTTAGAAATGCAGCCTTTAGATAGAGCAGCCTCGCAGCCTCAATAAGCATTGCCATATCCGCAATTTTCCACTGAATAGCCTGGAATTCGGCTATAGGTTTTCCAAACTGCTTTCTTTCCTTGGCATAGGCTACTGATTCTTCAAAGGCTGCCCTCGCAATCCCTGTGGCCTGTGCAGCAATCCCGATTCTTCCACCATCGTAGGCATCAAGGGCTATATAAAAACCTTTACCACGCTCACCAAGCATATTTTCATCTGGAACCCTCATATCCTCAAAAATGAGCTCGGCAGTGGATGAAGCCCTGATTCCAAGCTTATGCTCTATCTTTCCAATAGAAAAGCCAGGGGTATCCCTTTCCACAATAAATGCCGAAAGTCCCTTGTGCCCGAGCTCCGGATCAGTTTTGGCAAAAATCAGATAAATACCTGCCTCTCGACCATTTGTAATGAAAATCTTCCGACCATTTATCACCCATTCGTTGCCATCCTTTACAGCACGGGTTTTGATGCCCGCAATGTCTGTCCCTGCCTCTGGCTCGGTCATTCCGTGGGCTCCGATGGCCTTCCCTGAGGCAAGAAGTGGGAGATACTTTTTCTTCTGTTCCTCTGTGCCGTATTTCATGATGGGATCAACAACGAGGGAAGTGTGAGCAGACATAATTACACCTGTTCCAGCGCATGCCCTTGAGATTTCCTCAACCATCAAGGCATAGCTCACAACGTCCATTCCAGCACCACCATATACTTCGGGGACATAGACCCCAAACATACCGAGTTTTGCCATCTTTTTCACGATTTCAGCGGGGAATTTTGCCTCTCTGTCCAGCTCACGGGCCACGGGCTTTATTTCCTTTTCTGCAAATTCCCGTGCCATATCCCTTGCCATTTTTTGTTCTTCAGTTAGCTCAAAATTCATAACTCACCTCCTAAAATTCGTCTTTTCCGGTGCATCAAAAAGCAATCTATTTAAAAAATAATGCCCAAATCTACTCCCTCTCCTCACATCATAAATGACAAAAACTGTCCTTCTGAAGATAAGGAATAAAGAAACAAAAAGCAAAGCACGAAAATATTGCGGAGCAAAAAATGGGGCAATAAATGGCATGGAGAGGATGGCAAAAAAATTACTCAAACCCGCCTCCCTTAAAGCCAATCCGGCAATGGAAATTGCGACAAAAATACCAAAAATTACAGGGCTTATAAAAAGTAGCACTCCCAGTGTTGTGGCTATACCTCGTCCTCCCTTAAATCCAATAAAAATCGAATAGCAATGTCCGACAATGGGACTGAGAAGTGCTATGTCCTGAATGATACCGGGTGTAGTCAACTTTAATACAAGAACTGCAGCCACCAATCCTTTTGCAAAATCAAGTAATCCGGCGACAATTCCTGTGACTTTACCTGCATTCCTAATGGCATTTGAGCCCCCAACGTTGCCCGTCCCAACTTTTCTAATATCTATCCCCCTGGTAACCCGGGGCAGGATGAAGGAGAACGGAATACTACCGATCAAATAACCTGCAATAATAGCCAGCACGCATGAAGTATAACACTAGAAGCCCAAAATTTTCAAAGTTTTGGAGATTTTTCAGGCGGGCCCACGCACGAAGTGCGTGGGCCCGCCGAAGCAATTCCAATAACCTTAAAAAAAAGACATACTGGATGGGACCAGGGCTTCTGGCAAATTGAAAGAGCAATAAATATGGGGTCATTAATCTTCCACGAAGATTTTTTGTGGTCAACTCAAGGCAAATGCATTAAAATGATTGATATGAGAAAATTTCTAATTGGTGGCATAGTAATTCTGCTTCTTACTTCCTGCACGGCAGTGAGACAGGTCGTGGCTATTAAAGACCTGAAGATTAAGTTTCAAAACGTGGAGCTGGCACGCATAACCTTAGAAGGGGTGGACCTGAACCTCAACTTTAAAGCCTACAATCCAAATAGAGTGAACGCAGTACTCTCTGGATTTGCCGTTGATATATTTGCCAACAATATGAAAGTAGGAAAAGCGACCCTCAATAAAACCCTGAAAGTCCCTGCCGGTGGTAACGCAACCTTCACCATTCCCCTTCATCTGAGCTGGAGGGAGCTTTCTAATTCTCTCTCAAATGCAATAAGGAAAAAATCCGTTACCTTTCGCGCCACAGGTTATGCTTTGATAAATACCCCACTTGGCAAACTCCGTTTTAAAGTCGCTGATTACACAAGAGAGATCAGGTAGGCTCAATCTCCGTGCAGGTGGTAGTAAATCTTTTGGGCAAGTTTGGGGCCAATACCCTCCACCCTCTGGATTTCCTCAACTGAAGCAGACATCAGTCTCGATAGACTGCCAAAATAGGAAATCAGTGCCTGCTTGCGCTTTTCACCTATGTCTGGAATTGTATCCAGAAAAGAAACAAACCCCTCTTTTGTCCTCAAATCCCTGTGGAAGGTTATGGCAAATCTGTGGGCCTCGTTCCTCAACCGTTGGATAAGCTTAAGTGCTTCAGAGCGTCTTGGAAGCATTAGAACCTTCCCATCCTGGGTGTAAAGCTCATCAAATCTCTTTGCTATTGCAAGAAAATAAACATCCTGTACACCAAGTTCCCTTGCCGCAGCAAGAGCCTGGTTGAGCTGCCCCACTCCCCCATCAATGACAAAAATATCTGGCAATCTCTTGCCCTCCTTTGTGAGTCTGCGAAGTCTCCTCTTTACCACCTCGTGAATCATACTAAAATCATCAATTCCCTGAACAGTCTTAATCCTGTACTTCCTGTAATCAGACTTTTTGGGATACCCCTTTTCAAAAACAACTATACTGCCTACCGGGTTGTTACCAAAGGTGTGTGAAATATCCACAGCCTCGATTCTCTCAGGCACACGATCAAGCTTTAAAAGGTCCTTCAATTCAAAAAGTGAGGGATGAATTGCCCTGTCCTCTATTTTTAGCTTTTGGATCTCAATCTCAAGCTCCTTTTGCGCGTTTTCCATGGCCAGCTTGAGAAGGGAATTCTCATCTGAAACAGGCTTCCTGATCTTAATTTTCTTCTCGGTCTTTTTCTCAAGATAGGCCCTCAAGTAATCAACACTTGGGGGCAATTCCGGGACAATGATCAAATTTGTCCACAAAGTGGCAGTTGAATAGTACTGCCAGAGGAATTTTTCAAACGCTTCTATTTCAGAGATTCCCGGTTCTGTATCAACAAAGAACGTCTCCTTATAGACGAGCTTGCCGGTTTTGACATTCAAAACCACAAAAACCCCAAAATTGCGGGAGAGTGCGTATCCCCAGACCTCAAGGTCTTTGCCATTGGGTGAAACAACACTCTGAGGAGATAAAAGCTCCCTCAATGCAAGAAGATTATCTCGAATTTTAGCCGCGCGCTCAAACTCAAGATTCTCCGCGGCTTCCTTCATCTCCTCCTCGAGTATCTTCTCAACCCTTGTGGTTCGACCTGATAGGAGTTCGATTATTCCATTAACGAGCTTCATATACTCTTCTCTGGGCACATCCACCACACACGGACCAATGCATTTTCCGATATGATAGTCAATGCAGGCAGGGAATCTCTTCCCTGGAGCAAGTTTATAGGTGCAGGTTCTAACAGGGAAAAGATTTCTCACCATCCTGATGGTTTTTCTAAGGGCTTTTGCAGACGTGTAGGGACCAAAGTAAATGGAATCTCGATCGCTCAGGTCCCTCGTTGCAAAAATTCCCGGATAGTAGTCTTTAATGGTGATCTTGAGATAAGGATACTTTTTATCGTCCTTTAGACGAATGTTGTAGTACGGCTTGTACTGCTTGATAAGATTTGCCTCCAATAGAAGGGCCTCTGACTCTGAACCTGTGAGGATAAGCTGCAGGTCCCGTATTTTTGAGACCATCACCCTGAGTCTTGGATTTTCCTGTGGCTGGAGATAACTCCTCAAGCGATTCTTCAGATTTTTTGCCTTGCCCACGTAGAGTACGTGTCCATTTTTATCCTTAAAGATGTAAACACCGGGCTTTTCCGGAACCGTCTTTATCCTCTGAAGCAGGAACTCATTCATGGGATAAAAAATACACTTAAACCTATTTCTCCACCACCCACAACAGATACGAGCTAAAATTTTATCAACCATATCTTGACAGATTTTATCAATCAGATTACTTATAAAACATAATAAGACTATTAGGAGGTTTTTAGATATGAGCGTTCTGGAACTTAGAGAATTACAGGCATTGAACACCCTTGTCTTCGAGACCCTTGGACAGCCAGAGAAGGAGAGAGAATTCAAATTCAAATCTCTCAAGAAATGGGGTCTGGATTTGATTTTGGGTAAAAAGGGAGGGAAAACCACGTATTTTGTCGCTGAGTATGGGAAAAGGAAGTTGGGTGATATTTATGAAGAAAGCGGTGTTAAATACGAAGTTGACGAGATCCTTTACGAAATGCCCAAAAATAAGAGGTTATTTGCCCACATTGAAATGGAGGACGGTAGAGCCTACCTTGTTGGTCAGCTCAGAGAAGGAGATGAAAACATCGAAATCCTTAGGTTACCCGCTGCATCACTACTTCTTGCCTATTTCAAAAAGCACAGGTTGCACCACTTGATCGAGGCAATGAGAAATGTTGGAACAGCTACGGAGTTGGTTAAGCAAAGAGGTCAGGAGGGAAAGCCATATCCATTCAGCAAATTGCCCAATGTAGCAAGAAGATTCCTGAGAGAAGCCAAGAAAATCGAGCGCGAAGCAGGATTTGGAAGAGTCGCACTTGCATACTACGGTGAAAACAAGGACGGAGATGCAAGATTCAGAGTCTCATGGTTACTCCCAACCATTGCTCTCTTTGAAATCGATATCGCGGAGAAGGCAGACAAAATCCTTGGAGCTTTCAAGTAAGATGGAACTTCTTTTCTGGACACCTGTTTTATACTCACGTAAGGGTTTCCCGAGGGACGAGGAGGGCAACCCTTTTATTGAAGGAAAAGTCATTGAAGAGTCCATTACTTCGGCCCTCATTTTTTATCACATAAAAAAGGACAAGCTCCTCGAAAATCAGATTAAAAAGCTCCTCATGGAGCTTTCACCTCGTGATGTGATGCCCATGGTGAAGAAATTGATATTTGAAAAATACAATCTGCACTCTCTTTTGACTTTACCCGATAGAATTCCTCTAATTGGTGGTAAAATCTACAAAACTCCCGTTGATGTAATGGACCTTCAGACGTGGGACGAGGTGGATTCATTTATAGGAGAGGTCTTCGAGGGTATCCTCAGAATACCCGTCGAATCTGAAAAGCTGGAGCTTATCATGGCAGCCGGACATTCATACACAGAAGCCCTGCTCAAAATGGAGATGGAGCTTTTAGGTGATCATCCACTGGTAGAGACCTTCTACATTCCCATGATCAATGAGGTCAAGAAATGGGAAATCCCACTCAGGACAGGGTGGTGGACCGTGGAAAAATTTAAGGGAAATCTTCTCTTCTTCTGGAGGGTTAAGGAAATAAGAGAAAGATTCTTGCGCGAATTTAAGCTGGATATAAGGCCACAGAAAATCCTCTTTCTCCCACGGGAGGGGGTGACGGCAGGATGGGCAGAACTTAAAAAGGAGGTGTAAGTCATGGCAGCAAAGAAAGAAGTAAAAAAGGACGACAAAAAAATGGCTGAACTCAATAGGGAGCTGAGAAGCTATATAAACCAGATAGAAACACTCAGGGTAAATATTACAAACATTGATGCCCTGATTTCGGAGTACAGGACAACCATAACAACCCTTCAGAACCTGAAAGACCTTGGTAAAGGTAAAGAAGTGCTCCTGCCTGTAGGAAGGATTGCACAGGTTAGCGCGAAATTAGAGGCAGTTGATAAAGTAGTGGTAAGCATTGGAAGCAGCATATCTGTCGAGCTCACATTCGACGAGGCCGTCAAGCAGATCGAGAAGGAAATCTCAGCTCTAATACTGCTCAGACAGGCACTTGAGAAGACGATGGTAGAGCTCTATGGGAAAGTGGAAGAATTAACCCAGAAGATAAGAGAACATGGAAGAGAAGAAGCAACAGCAGAAGAAGGAAAGAAATAAGTGGATAGAGGAATTTATCTCAAAGTTGCCAGAAGGCAGAAAAATTTACTACCGATTTGGGAATCTTATGGTAGAGGTGTCTCGCAAGGAGGCACTGGAACTCATTAAAAAGGAGGAAAAGAAATGAGGAAACCAGGAACTCTCATAGTGATTGTTACAATTGTCGCGCTGGCTCTCGGATGGGTGATCGGTGGATTTTTCACCAGCACCTCGGTGGCAAAAGCAATTGCATCCATCCCTGCGTCTCCGATAGTTGTGGATGCCAAGTACAAAAGAGACCAGCATACAATTGAATATTCAATGCTAAATCCAGGAGGGATGCCCCTCACCATTGTGCAGGAATCTTTTGTCTTCACACCCGGTAAAGAGACTAAAGAGAAGAGCTACATCGTGTCCAACGTACCTGTCAACGTAAAACTGCTTCCCGGGGTGATTACAAAAGTTGAACTTAAGCTCAAACCCGGAACCGAGAAACTCCAGCTCGGAGACGTGGTACTTGCTACCTTTGCCTACCATCATCCTCTTTCAGAGGACCTTTATACGGTGGTTCACTCGTTTACCATGGAAACAGCAGACACCACTGGAGGTAAGAAGTAATGAAGGGTGAAAGAGTCCTGTGGTGGATATTCTTTGTAGTATTCGTTGCCTTCCTGATTTTCGGTACTCTCGTGTTCACTGCTACGATCATAGCAAATCCTGTTGCAGCAACATTCTTTCTGGGTCTAACAGGTTTCTGGCTCTTTGCCAATAGACTCATATTCGGTTTCGCAGGAATCACAAACACCGCAAATCAGGTTGCAAAAGGAGAGGAAGTTGACAGGAAAAAATTGGCCTCGTACTCAAAGGAACCTGAAGAAAGGACAAGGGAGCTCAGTCTGGTTTCGCTTCTGATCCTCTGGAGAAATGCTCTTGAACCTTACAGGTACGCTTACTACTTCGCATTCTTTATAGTGTTCATCATCGCAATGCTTTTCCAGCTAAATATAATCCAGTCATACGTAGGAGTGATAGCGAAGTCCATCATGTTCGGTGCATCCGTGCCAACGCTGATAGTGTGGGTACTTGACATATTTTCACGTGCTTACTTAAACGGAGCGATTAAGGCTTCAATGGGGGCCTAATAGAC
>WFZT01000086.1 GCA_015489415.1 Caldifarciminota bacterium
CGCACGAAGTGCGTGCCCCACCACCCCCATTAATACCGCACAATAAACAAAAGCATCTCAACTTAAACAATGTTCGAATATTTATCTTTACTGGACTAACAACACATAAAAGTATCAGTTATCTAAATTTCACTACATGAGAAAACATCAAAAAATTTTTAAACACCCATCTTTCGCAGGAAATTTCTTCAATCGACTCCGAAAAACCCGGGAAAAACTCCTAAGTGGGATTACAGGCAACATCCACGGATTTAAATTCTCTGACCACCTTTCGAGCCGATCATTTTAGATAATGCTTCGGTGGTTTTTTCTTCGCTTTTTAGCTCGACGTACTTTGCACCGAGGGCTGCGGCTATTTTTCTTGGGACCTCTACAAGGGATGGATTGGGGTTGATAAAGATACGGACATCGGCAAGACGTCTGAGTTCCCCTGCAAGTTTTACCGCACTTTCCACAGGGTCACCATCTCGCGAAACATTGGGATTCCCATCTGAGACAAGAACAAAAAGTGTGTTTTTGTAGTGGGGCTTCACCTTCCTTAAGAAATCAATAGATTTCCTAAACCCGGCAGCTAACGGAGTTGAACCCTTGACCCGAATACTTCTCAACTTTTCATCAGCATATATGGCATTTCTTGTGGGTTTTATCACAAGGTCTGCATCTGCCCCCTGAAACTTGATAATTGCCACCTCATCCCTTGAAACATAGCTATCCTTGAGAATTTTAACAACGGCCTCCCTTGTTGCATCTATCACCCTTTCCATGGAATCACTGGCATCTAAGAGTACCAGAATGAGACGCTTTTTGGGCTCTTCAAACCTGGCAGACCTAAGCTCATCTATCTCCTCTCCCCCATTTTTCAGCATTCTCAAGAAAGTTGAGAAAATGTCCACCCTATCACCACGGTGATAAGCCCTCTCCCCCACCTTTTTACCCTTAAATGAATCAAAAAACCTTCTCCCTCTCCCTCTCTTTATCCCTTCCTCAACTTCACCAAAATCAATTTCCTTAAACTCCCTTTTGACATCCTGTCCGAGGAAAATCTCCTTACCTTTGATGCCGAGCTCGGAAATAAGGGGTTTGGTTCCCTTATTGTCCCCTGTGATTCTGGCTAACTTTTTTTTTCGCTGTTACCCTTCACCTTTTGAACAAAGAAATCAATTATTCCACGGGTGGTCTTTTGAGGCCCCTTATTCTCTGGAACTACCACCTTTTCCTCGATTTTCTCCTTGAGTAAACCATCGATTTCTCTTCTTTTATCGGCAGGTATCCTATGAGCAACGGCAAATTTTACCACCCTCTTTACATCATCCCAGGTTACAATTTTTCTGCCATCAAGGGCTGCGACTGCCTTTGCTGCACGGAAGGTTGTTATTTCCGCACGGTTGGACTTCACACCAAGAGAAATCATGAGCTCTGCAGTCTGGAGCATTACATTTTCTGGAATTTCAACCTCGTCCAGAATTTCCCTCGCATGTGCAATTCGCATTTTAAGCTCATTCTGCTTATCTTCACACTTTTTCCTGAAACCCTCGGGGTCGCGGTCGTACTCTTCACGTCGTCTGTAAACTTCTACTCTCAATTTTGGATCCCTTATAGGCTTAACTTCAATACTCAGACCAAATCTGTCGAGCAACTGGGGTCGCAGGTCTCCTTCCTCAGGATTCATACTTCCAATGAGGATAAATTCTGCAGGGTGAGAATAGGAAATTCCCTCACGCTCAACGGTATTCCATCCCGTTGCAGCAGCATCGAGGATGACATCCACCAGGTAATCAGGAAGCAAATTCACCTCGTCGATGTAGAGAATATTCCTGTTTGCACGGCCAAGAATGCCAATTTCAAAGCTTATGGTCTTTTCTTTCACAGCCTTTTCAATATTGATGGTGCCAAGAACCATATCCTCTGTGGCTCCAATGGGAAGTTCCACTATCTTCATGGGAATCTTTTCTACCTCGATATGCTCTTTCTTTCGGCACTCTGGGCACTGACGTCTTTTATCGTAGGGGTAGCAATGGAAGGGGCACCCTTTTACAGCTTCGATCATGGGTAATATTTCCGCGAGGGAGCGCACGAGGGTGGTCTTACCTGTCCCCTTTTCACCGGTGAGAAGGACACCACCGACTTTTGGATTTACCACAGCAATGAGAAGGCCGAGCTTTAAATCTTCCTGATCGACAAAGGCAGTGAAAGGAAACATTTCATATAAATTTTACACCTGCATGAGGAATTTGACAAAATAGAGTTGTAAAAGCACGATGGGAGATTCAAAGCATTAGATGCATCTTATAAAGGAATTGTTTTTCCTGGGGGGCCACGCACGAAGTGCGTGGCCCCCCAGGAAAAACACATGACTGACTTCTTCAAAGTTTTTAAATACCGCATGGATAACGGCAAGAAAGTAGGATTCACGCATAAAATACTTGATTAATCTAACTGCCAGTGATTAACATTTATTTTCAACGTTTCCCCTGGAGCGAGAGAAAATGGGTGTAAGAATTATCGGTATAGGGAGTTATGTCCCCGAAAATGTCGTGACAAATTTTGATCTTGAGAAGTTCCTGGATACCTCTGATGAATGGATAAGAACGAGGACAGGAATAGTGGAGCGTAGAATTGCGCCCCCTGAAATGGCAACATCAGACCTTGCGACAGAAGCTGCAAAAATGGCTTTGAAAGATGCTGGAGTTACTCCAGAAGAACTCGATATGATTATCGTCGGTACAGCATCACCTGATATGTTTTATCCCGCAACAGCGTGTCTCGTGCAGAAAAATCTTGGTATCAAGGGCAAACCCTGCTTTGACATGGAAGCTGCATGTCCTGGTTTTATCTACGGACTTGAGGTGGCAAGAGGATTACTCCATCTTCCAAACTACAAGAAAATACTTGTGATTGGTGCTGAAAATTTGACAAAATTCATGGACCCGGAAGACCGTGCCACCTACGTTCTATTCGGTGACGGTGCGGGAGCCGCTGTCCTCACTATGGATGACACCCCCTATGGGATTATAACATCTCACCTTGGTGGGGATGGGAATCTTGGAGACCTGCTTTACCTGCCTGCCGGTGGTTCGAGGATGCCTGCTTCACGTGAAACTGTTGAGAAAAGATTGCATTACACGGTTATGAAAGGTCGTGAGGTCTTCAAATACGCTGTATTAAACATGCAAAAGGCAGCTTTAAAGGTTCTCGAGCAGGCTGAATTGAAAAAGGAAGATATCACGTGGCTTGTTCCTCACCAGGCAAACGTGAGAATCATTGATGCCACAAGGGAAAAGCTGGGGCTACCACCTGAGAAGGTTTACATTAACATTGACAAATACGGGAATACAAGCGCAGCATCCATCCCCATAGCCCTCACAGAGATGAAACAAAAGGGTCTCCTGAAGAAAGGTGACCTTGTTCTAACCGTTTCCTTTGGTGCCGGATTCACATGGGGCGCCAATATCATTCGCTGGGGATAGTTGATGTACGCAGTAATCTTTGACCTTTTAAATCCAGAAGAGAAGCAGTTTGTCAAAAAGGGAGCAAAAAATTTTAAGTTTGCAGAAAAAGTAATTGCCATCTCGGATACGGAAATCGATGGAATTGAGACTTATCCTCGCGCGAATGTCGGCGCTATGATAAACAGTCTCCTCGATGCAGGATATTCTCTTATTTTCGCCTCACCGGCGATCGTTCCAGCCGATAACTTTCTTGAAAAGATTTCAACCTGCACCGGCTGCTGGCTTTACTCTGATTATATCGAAGCCGGTGAGAAGAAGGACCTTTTTGATTTTAACGGTGACTTTACCGAAAGGTTCGATTTCGGTCACGTGATGGTGTTAAATCAACCCATTGAGGTCCACGCACTCGATAGACTGAATTACGCGTACCTCTACGATCTTAAACTCAAGATGATCGACAGAAAATCTCCATTTGTACACGTTAAGGAGCCGCTTTACTCCACACTTGAGGTGGAAGATGACGAGCTTGCTAAGAAACTACATTCACGGAGTTTTAGATACCTTTTTTACAAGCCCGAAGAAGAGATGGAATACGAGAAGGTTTTTAAAGATTTTCTCCTACGGAACGATGCTTTCCTCGATGGACACTACGAGAAGGTCTATGACCCCGTCGAGAATTATGAGCTCATGGTGAGTGTCGTCATTCCCGTGTTAAACCGGGCAAAGTTTATTGGGACTGCCATCGAAAGTGTGCTCAACCAGGACTTTGATTCTTACGAGGTTATTGTTGTTGATAATGGTTCAACTGACGGCACACAGGACATTGTGAGAAAATACACACAAACCGGGAAGGTAAAACTCTTTCAAAATCCTACCGGGACCATTGCCCTTGCCCTCAATACCGGGATAAGAAATGCGCGTGGCAAATATATTTCGCAGCTTGATTCCGACGATGTTTATCTTCCCTATACCCTTCGCTACATGGTGGAGGCACTGGAATCAAACCCTTACGCAGGACTTGCTATCTCATACTACGAGCTTATGGATGAGGCTGGTAATCCTCTTAAGGAGTTTGGGGTCATCAGGCATCTCGAATACGATAGAAACAATATTCTAAGAGTCGAAGGAGCGGGTGCTGTTCGCACCTGGAGGAAAAAGGTACTTTTTGAAATGGGACTTTTCGACGAAGAGAACTACGGAAATTACGGTGAAGACTACGACATGGTACTCAAAGTCTCTGAAAAGTACCAGGTTATAAGAGTGCACAAGGTGCTCTATCGTTACAGAAAACATCCCGGATCAACAGACGTAACAAGGCCGGCCTGGTACAGGGTATTCACAAAGAATATGGCACGTCAGGTGGCATTCCGCCGCAGGCAACTCCGTAATTCTGTCTTGAGGATGTCGAAAGGACTAAAGGATGCCTGAAATCAGACACGACCCTGTCACAGGTTCTACAGTTATAATCTCTCCTGAGCGCGGTTTCAGACCGATAGCGTTTTCTCCAGATGAATATACTCACACAGTGGACACATGCCCCTTCTGCCCCGGACGAGAAGAAAGGACACCGCCGGAAATTATGAGAGTTGAAAGAAACGGCAAGTGGATTGTCAGGGTGGTGCCAAACAAATTCCCTGCAGTGGTTTCAAAGGAACACAATGAGAAGTTCTTCAGGCACAAGTTTTACAGGGGAGAGCTCGCTACAGGATATCATGAGGTCGTAATCGAAACTCCAGACCACTTTAAAGACCTCGCAGATCAAAGCGAGGAGCATCTTTTTGAAATTTTAAGGGTTTATAGAGAGCGATACCGGGCGCTTATCGGCAAACCCGGTATCAGATATGTGCACATCTTTCGCAATTGGGGGAAATATGCAGGGGCATCTCTGCCGCATCCGCACACCCAGATACTCGCTCTTAGGGCTATTCCCGAGCATATAAAAAGGGAATTGGAGGCCATGAAGAGGAGGAAAGCCCTATGCAGAGTGCTGGATATTGAAGTGAGAACCAAAGAACGCCTGATAATGAACGAATCTGGATTTGTGGCAATAGCTCCCTTTGGCTCAAGATTTTCCTACGAATCCTGGATTGTCCCATCGGAGCACGAGTCGAGCTTCGGAGAGGCAAGTGATGAACGCCTCAAATACCTCGCCAAATTTCTACTCAAGCTTCTCAAATCTTACCGCATGGAACTCAACGGATTTTCTTACAATCTCATAATTCACTCAATTGAAGACCATGACTTTCACTGGCATATAGAGATTTTACCGAGACTTGTAGGGCTTGCTGGCTTTGAGGTAGGAACCGGATATTACATTAACACCGTTTCGCCTGAAACAGCCGCAGAAAAACTTAGAAAACACCTCGCTGATTTATAGGCTTTCACTTCGAGTCATTGTCCATTAAAATTTCCCTCTTGCAAAAGTTCGATATTTGAATTTATAATAATCCCTGCTTGGAATTTGAATATTTTATTTTGATCTTGGGGGTTACAAATTGAAAAACAAAGATGGATTGCCCTGGGTCATAAAGAGAAACAAAGATGGGATGGGGAATCCATCCTTTTATTTACTTCTCTTTTGCCCTTAATTTGAAAAGGAGGTGAGTTATGTTTTGGTTAATGTTTCTTCTGTCGTTCAATCTTACCTTCCATAAACTCGAGGTTCCCCAGCAAATCTTAACTGTAAAGGACCATCTGAAACTTATTGAAGTTATCCCTAAAGTGGACAGCATGCCGTCAGATTCGAGCCAGATTTATTTAGGTTACACAAAAGATGGGCTGGTCTTCTATGTCAGGATGTGGCAGAAAGAGGGTATAAATGCAAGTTCCCGCAAAAGGGATTCCGATGCCCTTTTCAAACAGGCAGAGGACGCGGTTTATTTCTTCGTCTCTACGACTTCAGATAGACGAAACGCCTATTACATAGGTGTTAACCCTCTTGGCACCATCCTTGACAAAATTTACACCAGTAACGGAATCACGGAATGGGATGCAAATATCAAGGTAAAAACTCACAGGAAATCCGACTACTGGGACGCCTTCGTTTTTGTACCTTTCAAAAACTTATCCTATACAAAATCCCCTTGGGGCCTTCAGGTGATGCGGGTAATCTCAAAAAACGCGCACATTCAGCTACTTTATCCCACAAAGGAACTTTCTCCAAGGAACACATTGAGCTTTGAGCTTGACTTCAATTATATCAAGAAAACCCGTGACTATAATCTTTACTTTGTTCCATCAACAAGGATTGAAAGGAATCCATTTGCTGATAAAACCTATCAATTTAGCAGTGGCTTCACTACAAGATTCAAAAAAGGCTCAGGAGACCTGCTGGATTTTACCTACAAGCCAGACTTCTCTGAGGTAGAGGCAGACATTATAAAGGTCGATATATCACGTCTCCCGGTAAACTATCCAGAGAAAAGACCGTTTTTTGTGGAAGGCAAGTCAATTCTTAATCTTCCAATCGGTCTGATCAGAACAAGAAACCTCGCCTATCCGAATTATGGACTGAAGTTTTACTCCGTGAGCGACATGAGTGCTTTCGGGATATGGTACGTTGATGACGATTCGCTCGGGACAGTCTCTTTTACAAGAATCAGATATTCTCCTTCAAAAAACCTCAGTTTTGGTACCTTTCTTGATGCAAATTCTATAGGTTACAACGTGGTCTCAGGAGATATCTTTTATGCATTGAGAAAATACAGTCTCACGGCCAGCGCTCAGTTCTCAAGGAGACTTGACCAATCTTCCAATCTAATACACTTTGCGGTAAATAGGAATCCAATTCAGGGCTTTCTTTTCAGACTCGAGGGCAGTTATATCGACAGCGCATTCATTTCCCCTTTGAACATGCTTAACCTCTATTTCGATGGGGTAAAGTCGTTCTTTGTCGCTGCGGTTTACAAAAAATTCAGTGAAAATAATCGCTATTTCGGTGTACACACAAATTATTCAGTAACACGTGACCTTTATGACAACACTCTTGTAAGAAATCGCGGGATGCTTTACTTCTCCGGTGGAAAACTCCCCTACCTTGGCGGTATTGGCTATATTACACAGGATTTGGGGTATTTGAGAGGATACTATCCTGAGACCAGAGTAAACCTTCTCATGCTCGCACTGGCCTATCAGATCTCTGCCTGGAAAAACATGTACGTTGAGTTTTATAAAGGCCGCTATCTCGGCGGTGATCTGAAAAAGGTTGAAGGTGGATTTGCGGTTAGCCTTTACGGGGTTAATCTTGGTTTCAAACTCGACTATTTCAAGTCAAATTACGATGACAAGCGTGTTGCCCAGGTTTATGGTGAAATCCCTCTACCTTACAAAGTCCTCTTAAAACCTTATCTCAACTACACCGACGACAGGATGCTGAATAAGAAAAAGTTTCAGCTAAATGGTATCCTGGCTTACGAACCCTCCGCTTTTTCAGGGATTTACCTCGCTATTAATCGCCGTTACGAGGATGAAGGTATGGGCTTTGATTTGAAGCAGGATAAGGAAGTCTTCAAAGTTCAATTGGGTGTGTATCTCATCAGGTAGACTCTTTTTAACTTGAGGCAGGGAGATTTGCTTGAAAATTAGAAAATTTGGAAAGGTGCATTATTCTCGGCGTTCCAGAAGTTTGCTCACACTTGTAAATAGAGCTGATAATATCCTCTCCTTCCCCCCACACACTTCGTGCGTGGGGGAAGGAGATATGTGAGTGAATTCCTCTTAAAATTTCAAATTAAGTTGAAATTTTTCGAACGCGCTCAATTTCTCGTTGAAATAATTCAATCCTTAATGTAAAGTTTATGCATGATTGTTGTAACTGGTGGTGCGGGTTTTATAGGAAGTGCCATTGTGTGGCGATTAAACCAGGAAGATGTACGCGACATCATTATCGTTGACCATCTCTCCACCTCTGATAAATGGAAGAATCTTTCTCCCTTTTACTTCCGGGATTACATCGAGAAGGATGAATTCTTGAAATTAGTCGAGCAGGATAAGGATATTCCGGGGCTCGATACCA
Organism: Caldifarciminota bacterium; assembly: GCA_015489415.1. Classification (GTDB taxonomy): domain Bacteria; phylum Hydrothermota; class Hydrothermia; order B15-G9; family WFZT01; genus WFZT01. The sequence goes on from WFZT01000086.1 coordinate 8,464, forward strand.
TCTTTCACATGGGGGCAAGGAGTGACACGCTTGAAAAGGACGCGGGATTCCTCATTGAAAACAACTTTCGTTATTCAAAGGTTCTGGCTCAATACGCAATAAAAAGAGGGATCAAATTCATCTATGCTTCAAGTGCAGCAACCTATGGAGATGGAAAATTGGGCTTTGATGACAATGAGGTGCTTTTGCATTCATTAAGACCCCTTAATCCCTATGCATTCTCAAAACACCTTTTTGACCTCTGGTTATACGAAAATAATCTTTTGAGAAACGTGATTGGACTGAAGTTCTTCAACGTATATGGTCCCAATGAGTACCACAAAGGAGAGATGCGGAGCAAAGTGTTAAAAGCTTACGAAGAGGTGAAAAACACAGGAAAAATCAGACTTTTCAAATCCTACAATCCAAAGTTTAAAGACGGGGAGCAGAAGAGAGATTTCATTTACATCAAGGATGTGGTCGAGATAGTTATGTTTTTATACAAATCTGAAAATGCCCATGGAATCTACAATGTAGGTACCGGGCGTGCACACAGCTGGCATGATCTTGCAAATGCAGTTTTCCGGGCCCTTAACATGGAGCCTCAAATCGAATTTGTGGATATGCCCGAATGGCTAAAGTCGAGGTATCAGTATTTCACACAGGCAAATATCTCAAAGCTTCGTCGTCTTGGCTATCCCGGGAAATTTTACACATTTGAAAATGCAATCTCCGAGTATATAAAAGATTACATCGAAAAGGATAGGCACCTCGGGGATTAGAATTTATAACAATAGCGATTAAGAATCATCCAAATATTTCCACTATAGTGTAGATGAATCCAAAATCACCCATTCCATCCCAACCCCAAGGCTTATCAATGCTGGTTGCACTAATTTTTACCCATATTGATTGAAAGTCATTCACCTGCCCGCGTCAGAAAACTTCCTCTCCCCGCATAGATTTTTTTGCGGGGAGAGGATTGAGGTGAGGGGCCACATCTTAAATTTTTATAGAATTTAAGCGGAATGCCCCCTCCCTACCCCTCCCCCGCTTGCTTCGCAAGCGGGGGAGGGAAAAGTCTTGAAATTGCGGGGAGAAGTTAGATGAATGGGGACATCTGAAATTTTATAATACTTCAAAAAGTCCAGTCCTTGTATTCTCAGAAATTTTGTGCGCATGGCTCTCAAACCTACTAAATTTAGCTTTCCCCATTCTCCCCTAACCCCCTCCTTCCCGAAGGGAAGGAGGGGAAGTCTATACAAACCGAAATTTTCCTTTCTTGCGCTATCTTTAAGTGTGCATAGTTCAAATCGGGAAAATTTATAGCGTTTAGCATTGATAAACCCTGCCCCGAACATCCCTTCCCCAGGGTAACACTATTCTTGCTCGAGTCAGCAGGGACGGAATCTTTACCAGTAAGCTAAGAATTCCTTCTCCTTCGTCAAAGTGGAGTTAGATGAGAATGGGACCGATAATTTTCTACATCATCCATCGGCTAAACTTATTTGCTCACCACTGTAATCAGCTTAAAATTTATAAGCCCGGTGTTTAATAGGTGTTGGTATTACTTCTCCAAAACTCGCTGGAGTTTTTCTTTCTGTAACTCGATAAGGTCTTTAAGGGTGTAATTTCTCAAAAAATCCCTGATATTTTCAGCAAGTTCTTTCCAAAGGTCGTGTGGAGCACAGATGTCAACATTTTCGCATACGGATTCGTCCTCCACACAAGCCACAAGACTAATCCTGCCTTCAACCACCTCGACAATCTCGAGAATTGTGATCTCTTCCGGTGGCTTTGCCAGTTTGAATCCACCTCCGCGTCCCTTCGAGCTTTCAAGAATCCCTGCTCTCTTAAGCTGGAGAAAAAGATTCTCAAGATACCGCTCGGAGAGCCCCTCTCTTTCAGCAATTTGCCTGATAAACACAGGTTTATCATCCTGATTCATTGCAAGGTCAAGTATTGCTCTAACCGCATATCTTGATCTTGTTAGTAACCTCATGCTCTCTCCTTCAGATAAGTTTTTATTCTTTCGATCGCTTCCCTGATATTCTCAAGGGAGTTGGCATAAGAGAATCGGATATAATGATTGGTCCTGTTTTTCCCGAAGTCAACTCCCGGAGTTGCCGCAACTCCTGCATTGTCCAGGAGCTCATGGGCAAATTTAAAAGAGTCATCTGAAAACTTTGAAATGTTGGCAAAAACGTAAAAGGCACCTGCCGGGGTGGACTTTATCTCAAACCCAATCTCGCGGAGCCCCTTTATCATTTCAAGTCGTCTTTCGTTGTATTTTTCTTTCATTTCAAGAACATAATCCCAGCTTTCTTTAAAGGCTGCCAGAGCAGCATACTGCGAAATTGAGTTTGGACAGATAAACAGGTTCTGAGCAAGTTTATGGATGGTTTTCAATAAATCCTCTGGCACGATGACCCAGCCGAGCCTCCATCCGGTCATGGCAAAGAGCTTTGAGAATCCATTTATCACAATTGCCCTATCTGAAAATTCCAGCACAGTGTGTTCCTCCCCTTCATATACGAGGCCGTGATAAATTTCATCTGAAATGAAAAACGGTACAAGCTCAAGGGCCTCTTTCAGTTTTTCGGGGCTTGTAAGTGTTCCCGTGGGATTAGCTGGTGAGGCGATAAGAATTGCCTTTGTGCGGGGACTCAAAGCCTCTTTTAGGCGCTTGATATCCACTTCGAAGTTTTCTTCTTCGTAAACCGGGACAAACACGGGATTTGCATCAAAGCTTCGTGCAAAATTTGGATAGCAGGGGTATCCCGGATCAGTGAAGATGACCTCGTCTCCTATGTCAAGGATTGCAGCCATAACGAGTAAAAATGCCCCTGATGTGCCGTTTGTTACCACCACTCGCTCCGGAGACACATCTACACCGTAGTAATCGTGGTAAAATTCAGCTATTGCCTCTCGGAGCTGCGGGATTCCAAGGCTCGGCGTGTAGTGGGTTTTACTCTCTTTTATGGCCCGGATACCAGCCTTTCGGATGGGCTCCGGGGTATCAAAGTCAGGTTCACCTATTTCAAGATGAATGATACTCTTCCCCTCACGCTCGAGACGCACCGCTTTCTCCAGAATCTCCATCACGATGAAGGAGGTAATCTGGTCGTTTCTCTTTGCTATCAACATTTTTTGAAAATCCATTGTGAGCACCTTAAACTTACCAAAATTTTTGAAAGGAGGCTGTGTGATATGATAAAGTATCTTCTCTTTATTTTTCTATCCGTTACGCAGGGGAAGCCAACCCCTGGACTTTTTTACCCGGCTATTTCTCCGGATGGCAATAAAGTTGCATTTACCTATCGGGGAGATATCTGGGTCTATGGGCTGAAAGACAGCACATTAAAGCGCATAACACTTCACGATTCTACGGATACAAAGCCTGTCTGGTCACCTGATGGAAAGTTCATAGCCTTTGGCTCAAGACGCGCGGGGAATTACGACATCTGGATTGTCCCCTCAGAAGGTGGTATGCCAAAAAGACTCACTTACAACCCTTCAACCGATATCCCATCGGACTGGAAGGGTGACACCATACTTTTTTATTCCTACCGAGACGGAATTGTCTATAGTGTCTATAAAATTCACAAAGATGGAGGTCCGGCAAAGCGGGTAACCTTCTTTGAATCTCACAGTGCCGTATATTCTCCTGACAGCTCCATATATTTTGTGAGAAATGGAGTTTCGTACTTCAGAAAGGGATATAGGGGCTCGGCAAATGGAGAAATTTACAAGCTCAAGGATGGTAAGTTTGAAAGAATCACACACTTTGATGGCACCGACAGGGACCCTGCAGTTGATGGCAAGGGCAACCTCTATTTTATTTCGGAAAGGGATAGTGGCCTGCAGGTTTATAAATTTGAAGGCAAACCCGTGAGGCTCACCCACCTAAAAAGGGGAGACGCGCTTCACCTAACCGTATCTAAAGACGGCAGATTCGCAATATTTGAGCACAAATTGATGCTCTACAAACTTGATCTTGCTACAGGTGAGGTCAGCCCGTTGAATATTATTATCAGAACTGATGACAAGCTTCCGGAGAAATTTTTGAGGAAATTTACAGATTCGGGCGAATCACCTGCTCTATCTCCTGATGGCAGATACATCGCATTTTCTATGAGAGGAGATATCTGGATTGTGCCTGCGAATGGAGGTGAGGCAAGGAAAATAACCGATGACCCTTACGCAAATAAGTGGCCCCGCTTTTCTCCTGATGGCAAGAAAATTGCCTACTTTTCGAATAGAAATGGCAATAATGACATTTTTGTAATTCCTGTGGATGGTGGCCAGCCCGAGCAGATTACAAAGGATAAACACGATGATTTCTTCGAAAGTTGGTCACCTGATGGGAACTACATTGTGTTTACATCAATGAGAAAGGGGAACAAAGACATTTTTGTTATCAGACTGAGTGATAGGAAGGTTTTCCAGATTACCCACCACGAAAAGGCAGACGATGATGCCACATTTTCTCCAGATGGAAAATGGATTTATTTTGATTCTCAGAGGAGTGGTAACGGAGAAATTTACCGAGTTGCTTTTGAGGACGGTAAGGCCAAAGGCAAGCCACAAAAACTCACGTCAGGGCCGGGTTATAAACAGATTCCAACAGTTTCTCCTGACGGCAATATGGTGGCTTATGAGGTCTCATCACAGTCTGGTGTAAATATCTATGTCATGGATGCCGCTGGAAAGCACCACGTGCAGCTCACCCCTGGGCGTGGGCCCAACTGGGCAGATGGACTGATTATTTTCACAAACCACGGGAAAATCCAGAAAATCAAGGCTCCTAAAGAACTTATTCTGCCTGAAACTGTGGAATTCACGGCGGAAGAGATGGTTGATCGTAAAAAGGATTTCCGTCGCATATTCGATATGGCCTGGGAGGAGTTGAAGACGAGATTTTACGATTCTACCATGAATGGAGTCGATTGGAAAGCGGTAAAGGCATACTACGAGCCACTTCTTGACTATATCGAAACTTACAGTGAGCTTAGAAAGGCTATCCTCTTTATGACCGGTGAGCTTAGAGCGTCCCACATGGGAATCTCACCACCTAAGAGCAAAATCAAGATAAAGGGATTTGTAGGATTCAGAGGGAAACTGACGGAATACGGGCTGAAGGTGGCAAAGGTCTTCAAGGGTTCACCTGCAGACTCTGCTGGTTTAGAAGTGGGTGATATGATCGTTGAAATCAACGGCCACAGCACTAAAAATCCACACTTCAACTTCTACAAAGAAACTTTCAACAGGGATAGCATAACGGTGAAAACAGTGGACGAGCGTGTGCTCTCCATGAAGGTTCTACCTGCTGACACCATGAGGACTTTCGTGTGGGAAGAGTGGGAGAGGCGTAATGCACATATCGTGGATAGCCTGACAGGTGGAAAGGTTGCGTATCATCATATCAGAGCAATGAACGAGGATGAGCTTGCAAGATTCAGGCGAGCAATAATGAGATTTTTGAGGCAGAAGAAAGAGGGGTTAATCCTTGATATTCGTTACAACCCTGGTGGTCGCATTCACGAGGCCCTTCTTGATATCCTTACGAAAAAGGCCTATGCAAAATTCAGAAGGAGAGGTGGAAAGATACAGGTTCAGCCCAGGCTCAGATGGGGCAAGCCCCTTGTGGTGCTCATTAACCAGTACTCGTTCTCGGATGCGGAGATTTTCCCGGCTGCTGTGAAGTATCTCGGAATCGGAAAGCTTGTGGGTGTGCCCACAGGTGGTGGGGTGATAGGAACCGACCACGTTAAATTGCCCGACGGTTCGAGTCTCAACGTGCCTTATGTTGGCTGGTATTTGCCGGATGGAACCAACTTAGAGGGTCTTGGGGTTAAGCCTGATGTTTATGTGGAAAATGACCCCAACAGGCCAGATGAAGACCTCCAGCTTTTGAAGGCAATTGAGGTTATAAAGGAAGAGGTGAAGGAATGATGAGATGAGGGGCTGCCCTTCGGGCAGCCCCTCCCAACATCTTATAAAAAGTTCGAATTTGCTCTCTATACGGT
>WFZT01000087.1 GCA_015489415.1 Caldifarciminota bacterium
CACCTGAGAAGAAAAATTCATCCTTTCCATCACCGTCATAATCGAATATCCCGGAGAGTTTATTGCATGGGAATAGATCGGAGCTATCGAGGTCATCGACGTAATATTTCAATGCGTAGCTATCGGGTGCTACAGACTCAAAAATGGCAAAAGCACCGTGATTCCACACACCTATAATACCCTCAGGATGTCCATCTCCATCGAGGTCCATCGGGCCATAAGCACCATTTGTACTTCCGCCAAATCCGTAATCTGTGCGCCTGAATACCTTTTCAACCACAACATTCGTGAACCCGCTTCCAATGTCTCCTGTGATTGAGAAAATATATGCGTTATCAAAACGGGTAGAAGCGTTGTTTACCCACAAAACTTCCTGAGTTCCGTCTCCATCGAAGTCTCCAACGGCTATGTCCTCAGCTCTTATTCTGTCTGGGAGTGTTCCATCTGCCTCTCTCAGGAAGTCGATATACCTTTCTGAAGGTTGACCGTTGATTCCATAATTGTTGCTACCGACAACTCCGTCCCACTCAAAGACCCAGAGCCCTACATGGGAGTCGAGTGTATCACCAGGGTCTCCTGTCATTGCAACAATTATTTCTCCTTTGCCGTCTCCATCAAGGTCTCCCACGGCGACACTTCTTGCAGGCTGAGATGTGAGATTTCCTGTAGCTCCTTGGAATGTCCATACTTCCTGAATGGAGTCGTTGCCTACAACCTCGAACACATGGATACGACCGCCGTCTTTGTAATCTGTCAGTATTATCTCAGGTTTTCCATCCTGGTCGAGATCGCTACCCACTACCATGTCTCTCACAAACTGATTGAACGTCGAATCAGCGCGGAGATAATCGTTTGGGCCATCTGTTGCGGCCTGTCTCCAGTTAGTCTGGGCATGAAGCCCAAAGACTCCAACCAGCACCATTACCAGTACTCTCTTCATGTAACGCACCTCCTTTTAACTTTTGATATTTTAATTAACCAACAAACACCATGCAACATTTTTGAGTCACGGAGCCTGCGATTTCACACGGCTGTAAACAGGCATTCAGGATGTAAGAAGTTTAGTATTCTTGCATTTAGACCATTATGAGAAGGGTACCCACCGTCTTAAACAGTACCTCAGTTATATCCGAGGCTGAATTAATAGATTTCTGAAAATACTCTCACCTTAGAAACTCCCCGGGTAAGAATAGGATTCTCCAACAGACAAACGCGGGTGTGTATGCCTTTAAAGATACTACTGTGGTGCTACGCAGCCTTTCTGCTTAGACACCTCTCAAAAGCATTAATCGCGCGCAGCAGATGGGAATTAAAAATTGCTGCTGCTTACTTCTTTACCGTTCCCTCCTTGTAAAATGGGAGCTTTACCACCTGGGCATCTACCTTTTTGCCTCGAATATCCACAGATATTTTGCTACCCGGCTTTGCAAATTCAGGAGGTACATAGCCCATTCCTATTCCCCTCTTGAGTGACGGAGAAAATGTTCCACTGGTTACAACACCGATCTCTTTATCACCGTCAAAAATTTTGTATCCGTGTCTTGGAATGGCTTTTGCTTCAATGGGCTCAAATCCCACCCTCTTCCTCGTCACTCCTTGCTCTTTAATCTTCAGAAGTGCTTCCTTTCCGATAAATTTCTCTTTGTTGAGCTTTGTGATCCACCCAAGACCTGCTTCGAGCAGGTTGGTGGTCTCGTCAATGTCATTTCCATAGAGACAGTAGCCCATCTCGAGTCTCAGGGTATCCCTCGCTCCAAGGCCTGCAGGTTTAACATTCTCTTCTTCGAGTAACTTAAAGAAAACTTCCTCCACATCATCTGGTGAGAGGTAAATTTCAAAGCCATCCTCGCCTGTATATCCTGTACGGGATACAAGGGCCTCTTTTCCCATAACCTTGCCACGGGCTGCCCAGTAGTATTTCATTTTTGAGAGATCAATGTCCGTGTATTTTTGAAGAATCTCCTCACTAACAGGCCCCTGAAGGGCAAGCTCTGCAACCTCGTCAGACCTGTTTAGTATCTCGACTCCGCTGTCAAATTTATGCTCAAGGAGCCAGTTATAGTCTTTCTCTATATTCGATGCGTTGACAACGAGAAGGTAATAATCTTCGAGGCGATAAACAAGAAGGTCGTCCACTACGGTTCCTTTCTCTGTCGGAAATGCAGAATACTGAACCTGAAAGACATCCAGCTTTGAAGGATCGTTGGACGTTACATAGGAGACAAATTCCAGAGCCCGCTCACCGTGAACTTCTATTTCACCCATGTGAGAAACATCAAAAAGTCCCGCGTGTGTTCTCACCCAAACATGCTCCTGGGTGATACTGCCATACTGAAGGGGCATCAAGAATCCAGCAAAATCAACAATTTTTGCCCCTAACTTTTTATGAGCTTCGTAGAGAGGTGTTTTTCTTGCCATTTTTTATCCCTCGTAATAATCCTGGTTTTCAAGTAACTGCTCGGGTGGCACATCTTTCCACACCCGCGCAGGTACGCCAATTACTATTTTTCTGGGTGGAACATCTTTAGTCACAACAGCACCAGCTGCAACAAGTGCATCTTCACCAACAGTTATTCCTGGCAGAAACGTTGTATTCGCTCCAACACGTGCCCCTTTCTTAAGGGTCACCCCCTTGTGATACTTAAACCTCTCTTTTGTTCGACCGAGGAAGTTATCATTGGTAAAGGTGACCTCAGGAGCAACAAAGCAGTAGTCTTCAATGGTAGAAAGAGCTGTGATGTATGCCTCCGTCTCAATCTTGCACTTCTTGCCAATTTTGACCTTATTCTCAACTGTCACCCCTCTCCCTATGATTGTAAAGTCGCCAATCTCAACATCTTCCCGCACTGATGCAAGGTCAGCAATGAGGACCTTGTTCCCGATCTTTGCCCCCCTGTAGATCACAACGTTTGCACCGATTAAAACGTTGTCTCCAATCTCAAGAGGTGGTAATTCCTTTTCTTTTGTCACGGCAGACATTGCTGCTTTCATGGGCAGTTTGCCTATTACCGTGTTGTCGTCTATCCTCACGTTACTTCCAATTTTCGTGTCGCTGTGGATCACCACATTGTTGCCAATCGAGGTATTGTCCCCGATTATTACGTTTTCTCCAATTATCACGTTATAACCTATCTGCACATTTTCACCGATTTTTGCAGTTTTGTGAATCATTTTTCTCCTCCTTGCTTTAATTTTATTGAGGATTGGCGGGAAAATCTATTCTATCCCGTACTTTTTAATCTTTCGAAGCAGGTTCATCCTCGAAATCCCCAGCATATCAGCAGCCCTCTTCTTGTTCCAGTTCGTAAATTTCAGGGCTTCAATGATAACAGCCCTTTCTATGTTTTCCATGTTGAACTCCTTCACATCAAACTGAAGGACAATCTTATCTCTCTCTTCTGATGTTTGTCTCGATGTGACGGTATCCCTTATGAATGTTGGCTTTATGTGAATGTCTGATGAGGTAATCAAGGTACCATGTGACATGAGAGCGGCACTTTCCACAATATTTCTCAGCTCTCTAACGTTTCCTGGCCAGGAATGGTGTCTCAGCTTCTCAAGTGCATCCGGGGTAAACTTCTTTTCCTTTATGTTGTATTCTTTGATGAATTTTTTAAGAAAAAACTGGGCGAGAAGAATCACATCGTCTTCCCTTTCCCGTAGCGGTGGAATGAAGATATTTATCAGGCTCAGTCTGTAATAGAGGTCTTTTCTAAACTTACCCTTTCGTACCAGGGTTTCAAGATTAATATTGGTAGCAGCTATTACGCGCACATCTACTTCTCTCTCCTCGGCAGCCCCTATAGGTCTGTACCTTCTGGTTTCCAGAAATCTGAGGAGCTTGTTCTGCACGTTCAAGGGCATATTTGATATTTCATCGATCAAGAGGGTACCTTTGTCTGCAAGGCCCACAAGGCCCTTTCGGCTTTTCACTGCCCCTGTGAACGCCCCCTTTACAAATCCAAAGAGCTCTGCCTCCAGCAGGCTTTCGGGAATAGTCGAACAATCCACGGGTATGAATGGACCATCGGCACGGGCACTCTTTTCATGTATAAACCTTGCAAATATTTCCTTCCCTGTTCCAGTTTCCCCTGTTAGAAGTATAGTTTTTACCCCGCTCTCCGCAGCTTTCCTGGCCGCGCTCAGGGCCTCTAAAAATCTGGGACTCTTGCCTATGATAACTAATTTTTCACGATTTGCCATAATTTAAGGCTAAATTATAAACTTTTGCCGTTTCGACTGCTGTTCGAGACCAGCTAAACTTCCTGGCATTTTTTAAGCCTTTTTCCACAAGCTGTTCTCTTAAAGATTCATCTTGTAGCACTTTTAGCATTCCTTCCTTGATACTTTCCGGGGACTGTGGGTTTACTTTCACAAACGCATCATTTCCAATTTCTCTGAAAACTTCAATATCTGAAGCGACCACGGGGGTACCGCATCTCATGGCCTCCAGAAGCGGAAGGCCAAAACCTTCGTAAAGGCTCACAAAAATTAGAGCAACAGCCAGGTTATAAATGCACTTAAGCTCATATTTTTCCACATATCCAAGTTCCTTTACCCTATCCTGTACGCTTAATTTTTTTGCGAGGTCACGCTGATGTCCCTTGAGCAAGCCGCCTGTCATAACGAGCTCAACGTCCTCGTTCAAAATTGACAAGGCCTCAAGCAAATTTTCAATATTTTTCCTCTCTTCGGTTTCTCCTGCATAGACAAAAAAGGGCTTATCAAGCTCAAATTTTTGCTTTAAGTCCAGGCAATGCCGGGCCTCAATTCTCTCCCAGAATTCTGAAACACCATTATATACAACATACGTTTTCGCCTCCACCTCGGGGAAAAATTTGAGAAGCTCCTTCTTCGCAAATTCGGAGATAACAATTATTGCTGTTGGTTTTCTTTCCAGGGCCCTTCTCAACTTTCTCGCGGTTCTGCTCTCCGGGTGTTTAATAAGCGGATAAACATCGTGGACTGTAAGAACTGTCGGAAATTTTGCATTTGGAATATAGGCATCTGTACCATGAAACAGATCAAATTTCCTCATGAAATAAGCTTTACCATTCAGGTCAAAGAAGGGGTATCCTGGTCCCTTGAGCCTTTTGAGACGGCCGGGGTACTTTAGCCTGGATACTTTGAATAATTTTATGAAATTCACACTTTCCATGTGGGAAATTAACTCAAAAATATAACTTCCAATTCCTCTTGGTATCCTGTTTAAAACAGCTGTCACATCTATTCCTACTTTTAAAGACATCTGTAAGCGTCTCCGGCAACATAAAAAGAACCAATTACCACAATTTTTGTATTTATAAAGTTCTCATTGAGAAATTGCAAGCCATCACATGGTCTTTCAAATATTGCAGGTATGTGAATCCCTGATGATTCCGCAATTTTTTTCAGCATGGTCGGACTTATAATTCTCGGAACTGATGCACCAGTGAGGTATATCGTCTTGGAATTTTTACTTAATATCTCAAGCATGCCGTCTATCGCCTTATCTTTGCTTACGCCAAAGAGGACAACCGGTTTGTCTTTGAACAACTCAAAATAGGATTCAAAGAAACTCTTAAGCGAAATTTCATTATGAGCGGAATCAACTATAATCGTATTACTACCCTTCTGGATTACATCAAATCTTCCTCTCAGTTTGACACTACGAAAATTGAATCCGTGAATCCCCAATAAATCCAGTAGATTGCAGGCAATAGTCATATTTACTGCCTGAAATTTTCCCTTAAGCGGAGAAGAGATCACCCTGGAGTTGCATTCTATTTCTGTGCCTTCAAGACCTATGCGAGTGACTTCGGGTGGTGTTAACACCAAAAGTGGGGCGTCCATTTCTTCTGCTCTTTCTCTTATAACTTCCACCGCCTCATCATGGAACTGAAGGGTTACAACGGGAGCTCGGTTTTTGATAACGGCCGCCTTTTCGCGGGCGATCTTATCCACTGTGTCTCCAAGTATTCTCGTGTGGTCAAGATCAATGGGAGTGATAGCAGTTGCGATCTGATTTAGCACGTTTGTTGCGTCCAGCCTGCCACCAAGACCTGCCTCAAAAACGGCAAAATCTACGTTCTCGTCGGAGAAATATTTAAATGCAATGGCCGTGAGAACCTCAAAATAAGTTCTCACTCCATCTCCTTTTATAAAGGGCTTAATCGCCTCCACGTAGCCTGCAAACTTCTCTTCAGGAATCAGGTTAAAATTAATCTGGATTCTTTCCCGGATATCAACAAGGTGGGGAGACGTAAAGAGCCCCACTTTGTAGCCCTTAGAGGCTAACCCTGCAGTGATCAATGCCGCAGTGGAGCCTTTTCCCTTGGTCCCAACAATTAGAATGGGATTTTTTATGTTTTCCTGAGGATTTCCGATAGTTTTGAGGAAATCCTTAAATGGCTCAAGTGAAGAAACATACCCGGGTTTGTACTCGTAATTTATCAGAGAATAGAGAAACCGCTCGGCTTCTTCAAAATTCATTTAACAGGCTGCCACTCGACTTTTTCTTCAGACTCCTCTGAAAGATCGAGAACTTCCTCTGAATTGTCCTCCTCGTATCGCACCCTCGCACGACCGGTGAGTACATTAATTTCTACAACCCTTGCCACTCCTTTGGGAGTCTGAATTCTGGAGCCAACGTGAGGATAAATCCTCGAAAGTTCCTCATAAACTGGCAACTCGAACCTGAGACAGCACATAAGCCTACCACAGACACCGGATAGCTTTTCCGGTGCTGCAAAAAGATACTGCTGTCTCGCCATGTCCAGAGTGACCGAGGGAATTTCTTTAAGGAAAGACTTGCAGCAGAGTTCGCGCCCACAGGGACCTATCCCACCGATCTCCTTTGCGTAATCTCGAGCTCCTACCTGCGTGAATTCCACCCTGACGTGGAGCAGCTTTGCAAGTCTTATGGAAAATTTGGAGAGCTTATGTTTCCTCTCAGCAATGTAATCGAACTTTATGTAGCCAGTCTTGGCATCAAATTCAGTTTTTGTAATCTTGATATCCCGGTATTCCTCGTGCTCCCATAGATACCCCTTTGTCATATTCCGCATTATCCTTGCCACTTCACGATCCGGAGCTATTCGCATGGATTCGATCTCTTTTTCCACAGGTCTGCTCGACATTCCTCTTACTTTCACGAGTATTTCATGCTCCTCACCCTTCGGCTTAATAAAGATAAATGTACCCACCGGTGGGATGGGGCCATTATACACGTACTTATCATACTCCCCACCGATGATCGATACTTCCACCGTTGTAATGGGCTTTTTTTCAGGTGGTTGCTGTATTTTGTTTTTCCTCCGATGCTTCCTAAATTTCCTGAACATGTTGGTTTCTTGCTCCCTTTTCCAAGAATTTGAAGGGTATATTTTAAAGCAAAGTGCCCAATTTCCCTATGAATTCGTTATGAAAGTAGAAATTTTTAAGAATTGGGGATAAAATTAAACAC
>WFZT01000088.1 GCA_015489415.1 Caldifarciminota bacterium
TTCAGGATTTCGTCTCTAAGCCTTTTCAATCCTGATTCAAATGCCTCAAAGTATTCAGGCCTTAACCCTTTCTGTGGCCCATATACTCTCACCGCCCCATTTTCACCAAGGAGGGGATTCATTACATCCACGGCAATACGAATTCTCACTGAAGGAAGTTCCCGGGGGGGTATTATTTTTCTGAAAGTTATAAGACCTTTGCCATTGGGTGGAACCTCATCACCATTTTCATCTAAAAATTTAAATCCGAGGGCAGAGAGGGCACCAATACCGCCGTCAACAGTGGCAGAGCCTCCAACCCCCAAAATGATTTCACTCACTCCGAGTTTTATAGCGTTTTTTATGAGCTCACCCGTACCGTATGTCGTGGTATAAAGTGGGTTCCTTTTTTCTGGAGGAACCAGCTTTAGTCCAGAGGCTTCAGCCATTTCTACAAAGGCGATTTTTCCGTTCTCCAGTAAGCCAATCCTTGCGACAACAGGTTCCATCAGAGGACCGTGGACTTTGAACTTTTTAAACTCACCTTTGCCCGAATATACAACTGCTTCGAGAGTTCCGTCTCCTCCATCACCAACTGGAAATTCGATTACTTCAAAATTTTTACTTATCCCGGAAAAGGTTTCTTTAATGATGCGAGTGATTTCTATTGCTGACAGGCTTTCTTTAAATGAATTGGGGGCAGCTATGATTTTCATAGCTCGATAACAAAGATGGTTTCGCTCAGAGGCTCACTTTTTTGGAGATAGATTTTTCCGCCGTGAGTTTCTTCGATAATTCTACGAGTGAGAACAAGTCCCATACCCCATCCCTTCTCTTTGGTAGAAAAGCTTTTCTTGAAAAGGAGCTTTCTTTTATCCTTTGGAATTCCTTTCCCATTGTCTATTACGCGAATAATCTTTTTATCACCTCTTTTCTTGAGTTCAATGTGAATGTGAGGATTATCGTCCCTTCTCGCTTCATAGGCATTTTTAACAAGGTTTTCTATAGCCCAGGAGAGGAGCTCCTTGTCGCCAAAAACTATGATATCATCTTCGAGGTCAGTGGTAACCTTCACTCCTTTTAGAAATCTCTTTTTAAGCTCTTCAATTGTTTCTTCAATCATGGATTTGAGGTTCACTTCCTGGAGTTTGCCGCCGTTACCAATTTTTGAGAAGCGGCGCAGAATGGATTTCATTCTTTCAAGGTCTTTGCCCATCTCCTCGACAACACTTTGGTCAACATTGGGGTCGAGTTTCAAATATTCATACCAGCCATAAAGTGATGAAACGGGAGTTCCCATCTGGTGAGCAAGACCTTTGGCAAAATTTACCCACAGAGTTTCAAGCTGATAGGTTTGTATGGATTTTGCTGCCCAGAAGAGGCCAAGGAATGAGAGTATTGCTACAAGTAGCAGGAGCAAAGGCAAAACTCTAAGATAATTCAAAATAGGCGGATCGCCGTAATAGATATAGCCCACGACGTTACCATCTTTAACTATTTTCACAGGTTCATGAAGCTTTGACAATCTTCCAAGTGTCCAGAGTAGCTTTTTGTAATCAGGATCATTTTTCAGCTTCTCGGGTTTTTCAAGGTCTTTTGCAGAAAACTTATTTGGATCAACTCCTATGTTTTTCCAGGCCCTTGGAATGCCCATATTGTCTGTGACAATGACGGGAAAATCAATGTCTTTTAAACCTTCCTTCAAAACGTCTGCCACACTCTGCTGCTCGATGGCACTGATGATCAATCCGGAAAATAGCTCTGCCATTATTCTTGTGGATTTCTGAACTTCCTTTTTGACCTGATTTATCACTGGTTGGGTGAGAATAAGGGTTGAAGCGGTAAAAAGCGCTAATATAAGAAGTCCTGCAGGTAAAAGTTTGTTTCTCATGGTTTATATTCCTTCAGTTTGCGGCAGTTTGAATTTTTGTAAAATTCATCGCAAAGGTCATTAAAGACAGGCAGGCCATAATGTAAAGCATATCCGGTGAACAGGCTATCCTCTCCTATCAGGCAGCACGATCTGGAAAGGTAGTTGAGTTGCTCTGAGAATGGCTTGTCTTTGATGAGAATAACACTCTCCAGCTCGACCATGGAGTATGAACCCTCGGGTGTCCTTAACTTTTTAAGTCTGGTGGGGTCCAGAGTGTCCACAAAAACATTAGTAGTTCTGGGGCTTTTGGGAATATTTAAAGACTTGTAGAAATGCTGACGCCTGTCCGGTATTTTCAGGGTTTTCAGGAAATTTGTAGCAAAATCTTTCATATCCTCAAACGGTATATCTGCGAGGAGATTGTAGTATTTTGAGAAATTTTTGTGGGCTACACTGAAAAGTCCAGAGCAGTTCTGCGGAAAGTCCGCGAAAACGTCTGTATGGGGAGACAATAGGTAAATCACGGGTTTCTGGCTTTTAAAAATTTTTTCGATTTTGATTCGGATGTCCTCGGTAAAGGTAAGATAGGCATCATATGGAAAATGAAATTTGAAGGCCTTTTCTTTTTCAGGGATGCCAATTGCCACAGTTTTTTGATGGTATTCTTTGATGGAGTAAAAAAGGGCAAGTTCATCAAATAAAGGGGTCTTGAATTCAGAAAAGATGGCAAGCGCAGGTGCGTCACCTGGAATAATGCCGTTGAATTTGAACTCGGGTTTTTTGTAAGATTTTGTGCGGAAGAATTGTAGAATTCGCTCAATCATTGACTGTTAATGATATTTTAGGTTTGTGATTATTTCAAGCAGAGGGAGTTGGAGTTTTTTAGGGGGAGGCCCACGCACGAAGTGCGTGGGGCCCCCTAAAATAAAACAAAAAAGTTGGCATTTATCATTGTATCTGAAAAATGCACTAAGGCAGAATTTTCAATCTACCAGAATTTTGTACCTCACTCCATATTTTTCGCAGATTTCTCGGGCAGTATGGTCAAGATTTTTCTGATATTCACGATTGGGCATGGGAAAGATTCTATAAAGGCTTTTGTATTTTCTAACAAGCTCAGGGTAGCGATTTTCAAGAAATTTGTAGTAAAGTGTTTTGCTATCCTTTGGCCCCTTTCCAAAGAGCGTGAGTGCCCCAACGAATACAAAGTCAGCCCCGTGCTCTTTTGCAAGTTTTATCATTTTATCGAGGTGCTCCTTTGTATCTGAAATGAAGGGAAATACCGGGATAAATGAAACTCCCGTGAATAAGCCACTTTCTTTTAGCTTTTTCACGAGTTTAAATCTTTCAACCGGGCTGGGGGCACCTGGTTCAAGAATCCGCGATAGACCATCATCAATGGTGGAGATAGAGATATTGATTATTGCACCGTGGTTCAGCCTGCCTCTCAGGTCTTCTGGCAGAATAGCTTTCCTGTTAATTTCCTTCAGGAGGTCTATGTCTCTCAGGACGAGGGTTGATTTCGTTAAAACATGCACGGGAAATCTGTATTTTAGGATGATTTCGAGGATTTTCCGTGTAATGCCCAGTTTTTCTTCAAATTTCTGGTAGGGTTCGGTGGAGGATGAGAGTGCGATGAATCCATACTGACCTTTTAAGGCGCGTCTTTTTAGCTGCCTTTCTAAGATCTCGGGTGCATTGATTTTTACCGCGATCTCATCGATCCCATACTTACTTCCCCTGATGTAACAGTATTTACAACCGAATGTGCAGCCTGTGAATGGATTTACCGAATAATCATCCAAAAACCAATCATCCCGCTTTTTGTGCCTATTTAGTATGGATTTTACGGTAATTTCCTTAATCATCGCGATCCAAGATTTCTCCCCAACGCATGAAATGCGTGAGGAAAGAAGGGGTGTTCCTCTTTCATCTTTCTGATTTGCTCAAGAGTTTCAGTAATTCATCCTGCTTATCTTTCGAGAGTTTTTTCATGCCCTCTTTGATTATCCACCTTACATTTTTATCAGGCTTCAGGCTCCATTTTTTGAGAAATTCATAGACTGCTTCTGGATTCTTTTTGCTCACTTCTCGAAGTGCCCATCCTATAGCTTTTTTGACATCTTTGTCGGTTTCATTCATAGCACCGTTGATAAAGTTCAGACACCTTTGCCATTCGTCCTTTTTAGCCCTGATAAAAGGCGGAATGGTTGCTATCGAGAGTCTCCTGAGCCATTTATTATCTGAATTCCTCCATTGGGTTAGGAGTTCGAATATCTCATCAGTTTTTTGAACAGCCAGGTTTACCACCACTTTTAGGGCGAGCTGGTCACATATTTCCCAGTCTGATACATCGTTGAGAATTTCAAGTACAAAATTTTTAACTGCCTGATACTCCTTTTTACTGAGTTTTCCAAGTGTACTCAAGACGATGAGCCTTTCATCCCTTCCACCTGCATCCCAAAGCTTTTTAAGTCCCTCAAATTTCCAGCTTTCCTTTTGGAGGAGTTTGCCAAGCTCCTGACCGACAGAATTAAGGAAAGGTGTCTTTGTAAATTTCATCTTTTCGGTTCTGGCATTCTCCAACTTTTTGGGGAGCAGAACCATAATCTGCTTTATTTCATCATTTCTCAATCCCTCAAAGATAAGCTTTGCTATAATCGCCTGCTCATTCATAACGAGATTATAAACCACAGTGGGTACCTGGTGAAAATCTCTTCATCTTTCAAAAAAATTTTCAAAATATTGCCTTTCCGTCACTTGAATATCTGCAAAGAGACAATCTGAATAAATAAATCTCCCTCTCCAGCTTTGGGGGAGAGGGTAGGGGTGAGGTATATATCTTGAATATTAAGATTTTAAGCGGAATACCCCCTCCCTTGAATCCCTCCCCCACAGGCTTTACCTGTGGGGGAGGGACGTATTTATGGCATTTTTTCGCACAAGTTTCGCTTGTCTGGGAGGTATTTTTAGGAGTTATGATCACGTAATTTGTGCTTGCCGGGACGGGGAAGTCACAATCAACTTTGCCTACGTATTTATCTTGTAGGTTCGATAATTTGGCCTCGCATCCGAGAAACTCCTCTCCCCGCGTAAATACTTGCGGGGAGAGGATGTAGGTGAGGGGCTACGTCTGTCAAATTTTCAATCTAAATCCCTGAATCTTCCTCTCCCGCTTTGCGGGAGAGGGCATGGGTGAAGGTTACATCTTAAGCCTTTTAAAGTTTGCAAGTTGAGTGCTCCTCCCTGAATTCCGCCCCCGCGCTAAGCGTGGGGGCAGGAAGTGCTTTTCCCCTTAATTGCATCGCAAGCAAGACAGCATTTTTCAGGACTTGAGAGGTTAAATTATCTCCACGAAATTTTGTCAATTCTGGGCTCGAGATTTATTCGTGGAATTTGCTTTAAACTCATAAGCATGAAGAAACTCGGACGGATTTATGTCATAAACTCCCAGAGAATTTATCCTGCAGGATTCTTTGAAGCTCTTGAGCAGGCATTTAAAGGAGGTGCTGAGGTATTCCAGCTTAGACTCAAAGGTGTGTCACGGAGTGAAATTGTTCAGGTTGGCAAGAGAGTTCGCGAAATTACAAAAAAATACGGGGTAACTTTTATTGTCAATGATAATCCGCTGATAGCCCGGGAGGTGGATGCGGATGGTGTCCACGTCGGAAAAGGAGATTTTCGCGTTACAGAAGCAAGGCAAATTCTCGGTAGTGAAAAAATAATCGGTGCCTCGTCCTACGATAATATTGAACGTGCGCTCGCTCTTCAGGAAGAAGGGGCGAACTATGTGGGATTCAGCTCGCCGTTTTCTTCACCCACGAAGCCCGATAAGCCTATCACTCCACCTGAAGTTATAAGGGAAGCTGCAAGTAAACTTTCTATACCGATTTATGTTATAGGTGGTGTCACTGATGAGAATGTCCTTGAAGTTTTAAAGCTTGGAGTTTACGGTGTAGCCGTTATATCCTATGCATTTGATAGAGGAGATCCTTATGAGAATGTTAAGCGACTCAGAGAAAAGGTTTATAGATATTTCGAAGAAAATCCTCTGTGAGCTCAGAGAAAAAAGGCCACTTATTCACGTGATTTCCAACGTGGTTACCCTTGAACCTGTGGCAGATGTGATTCTTGCCACCGGCGCGATTCCTGTGGCCGCGTACGCCCCAGAAGAAGTTGAAGAAGTAACATTGCGTGCTCAGAGCCTTCTGCTTAACACTGGAACCCCAACATCAGAGAGACGGAGCTCCTACCTGATTTCAGGAAAAACTGCTAAATCAAAAGGAATTCCCATAATCCTCGACCCGGTAGGAGTGGGATTGAGCAAATTCCGCATTGAGATTATTGATGAAATTCTCGCCAAAGTGAGACCACACGTCATCCGAATGAATCGTGGTGAGGCAAGTTTCCTGGTCAGGCGAGACGCTTCCCATCTGAAGGGAGTGGATGCAGTTGGAGATGACCTAACAGATGGTGAGATAAAAGATTTTGCAAGGGAATTGGGCGCTGTCCTGGTGATAACTGGCAGGGAGAATGTGGTGACAAACGGCGAAGATTTCTTCAAAACTGACCTTGGAAATCCTCTTTTAAAGTACGAGACAGGAGCCGGATGTATGCTTGATGGTGTTATTGCGAGTTTCCTCTCTTTACCGAATTTCTCAATCTTTGAGAGAGCCTCAGCTGCACTTACGCTATTTAACTATCTTTCAATGGGCTCAGACCCCTCAAACTTAAAAAGGTCTCTTATTCACGCAGTAAAGAGCCTCGAGGCTTGATTGTTCGAACATAGCAAAATAGTTGTATAATGAAATTCCCACCGACTGGAGAAAGCCAATGAAAGCACTGATAATTGCAGCAGGAATGGGGAGAAGACTGAAAAAGCTTGGTGATTCAAAACCACTTGTTAAGCTTCTTGGACTTCCTCTCATAGAAAGGGTTATTATGAATGCCGTTCAGGCTGGGGTGGACGAATTTGTGGTTGTTGTGGGCTACAAGGGCGAGCAATTGAAAGAGGCATTGAGGGAGATTGCTGACCGGAGGGGTGTCAAAATCAACGTTGTGGACAATCCTGATTGGAAAAAAGAGAATGGACTCTCGGTGTTGCGCGCCCGGGAGCATCTCAAAGATAGTGAGAAATTCCTGCTTCTCATGAGTGATCATATCCACGAGATTTCTATTCTAAAAAAGTTACTTGAATTTCCGCTTAAGGATTGTGAGATTGCACTTGCAGTTGATGGAAAAATAAACGGCAACAAGTACGTTGATCATGAAGATGCGACAAAAGTTCTCGTGGAAAACGGCTACATCCTGGACATTGGTAAGACCATAGAAAATTACAATGCCTACGATACCGGCGCTTTTCTCTGCACACCTGCTATCTTTGACGCCATTGAAAAAAGCGAAAAGCAAGCGGATGATACAACGCTCTCCGGTGGTGTAAGAGTGCTTGCAAGGGAAAGGAAGGCCCTTGCCGTGGACATTGGAGACGCCTTCTGGATAGACGTGGACGATGAGAAGGCTTATAAAAAAGCGGAAGATTTCTTGCTCGGTAAGCTTACAAAATCCAGTGATGGCCCCATCTCGCGTTACATCAATCGGCCTATCTCCCACATAATCACAAAATACGTCACAAAACACAGTATAACACCCAACCAGATGACTATAATTAGCTTCACTGTTGCGGTTTTGGCGTCTATCCTTTTTCTCGCGCAGGGCTATTTCGCCATCTTTTTTGGAGGAATTTTATCACAGCTATCCTCAATACTTGATGGAGTTGACGGGGAGGTAGCGAGGATAAAGTATCTCGAAACAAAGTTTGGCAAATGGCTCGATACCGTGCTTGATAGATACGCAGATGGCTTCCTGCTCGGTGGTTTGACTTTAAACGCGTTTATGTACAGGTTTAAAAACAACTGGTCAATAGTTATCGGCATCCTTGCCATCATGGGGAGTCTAATCAATAGCTACATAGCCATGAAATACGATGAGCTGATGATGAAGAAGGGGGCCAAAAAGTACTTCAGAATTGGGCGGGATGTAAGGATATTTATTATCTTTCTCGGTGCAATCCTCGCAAGGCCGTTTGAGACACTTCTGGTCATCGCAACTATCATGCATTTTGAAAATGTCAGAAGAATTTTTGTTCTGAAGGCCAATGAGAGTTTGCTTTGAGTGAATGCTGCCGATTCAGATTTTTTCCCGTTCTTTTAGAACCTTCAGGAGGTCGAGGAAAATTGCGAATCCGGTCTCAAGCCTTCCTGCACCGGGGCCTTTTAGCATGATAGTTCCGAGGATGTCTGTTTTGATCAGGAGAGCATTTTCAGTTCCGTCAACGTAATAAAGTGGGTCATCAGGGTAAATCCTCTCTGGCTTGACGCTTACCTCGACTCCGGACTCCTTTTTGATGGCAGTGGCAACCAATTTCCATTTAAAATCACCTGTAGTTGCAGGAAGAGACGTTATTCCTTCTCTTTTGACGTCGGTAGGTGATAGAGCCTTTCCCATAAAAACATTGACGAGGATCAAAATCTTGGCGAGGGCATCAAAACCCTCAACATCTGCTGTTGGATCAGATTCTGCATACCCACGCCTTTGAGCTTCTTTGAGGGCCTCTTCGTAAGTTCTTCCACCTGACATCTCTGTGAGGATAAAGTTAGTCGTTCCATTGAGAATGCCCCTGAATCCCAGAATCTCGACACCTTTGAGATTATCTTCAATAAAGCCCAGTACAGGTGTGCCAGACATCACCGTTGCCTCAAATCTCAAAATTCCACCGAGGTTTTTGAGCTCACTGTAATGAAGTGCCACAGGACCCTTATTTGCAGTGATGACGTCTATCCCCGATTTAAGTGCCTCTTTGATGTATGTGAAAGCTGGCTCAGCAGTTTCAAGATTTGTAGGTGTAGCCTCAATCAAGATATCGAGATTCCCCTTTCTTACAAGCTCGAGAGAGGGGAGTCTGAGAGCATCTTTGAAGCATTCATTTAGATTTTTACCCTCGGCCACACATCTAAGTGCTTCAGCCGGGTCAATTCCCTCATCTATAAAAATTTCCCCCTTTGACCTGCCAGCAATTCCTACAAGTTTGACGGGCAGATCAGCTCCTTTCTTAATTAAGACTTCTAAAAATCCCTGCCCAACTGTGCCGAACCCTATTATTCCGAGTCTCGCACTCATTTAAAAAAGTCCCCTTTTGACCTTTCTACAAACTCTCTGTATTCTCTTTGGAACCTTTCGGCGCTAAATTTCAACGAATGTTTCCGAATTTCCTCAGGTGAGAAGCTGTCTTCGATTTCTTCAAATTTTATAATTGCCTCTTTTAGTGCTTCAGGAGTCTGTTCATTGAAGAAAATTCCGGTTTTGCCATCTACCACAGTTTCAAGCGCCCCTCCACGGGCATAGGCGATAACCGGTGTCCCAGATGCCATAGCTTCAACTGGTGTAATCCCGAAATCCTCAATCTGTGGATTTATCAAAGCTCTTGCTTTTGCGTAAAGTCTCTTGAGGTTTTCTTCATTCTGATAGCCTAAAAATTCGACGTTCTTGCCCGCTAATTTCTTCACCTTTTTCGCCTCCGGCCCTTCTCCCACCACAATAAGCTTTCTATCCGGTAAGAGGCTGAAGGCCTTGACTACTATATCCACCTTTTTGTAGGGAACAAGGCGAGATACAACAAGGTAAAAATCTTCCTTTTCAGATGATAGATGAAATTTGTCCACGTCCACAGGCGGGTAAATAACAGTGGAGTCGCGTCTGTAAATCTTTTTTATTCTCTTCTGCACGTATTTTGAGTTGGTAATAATGAAATCCGGCCTGCTTGCAGAGATAACGTCGAACTTCCTGATATTGTGTAGAATCCATTTAGCCAGGAAGCCTTTTATTCCTGATTCCAATCCCGATGACTGGATGTACTCGAAGTACAGGTCCCATGCGTATCTTATAGGTGTATGACAGTATGAAATATGTAGCTGCTCGGAGTTTGTCAGAACTCCTTTTGCCACTGCATGGGATGAGGAGAGGATAACATCGTAGTCACGCAGATCAAATTGCTCAACGGCAAGGGGAAAGAGAAACAGGTAATTCCTGTAATGTTTCCTCGCTCCAGGGAGTCGCTGGATGAATGAAGTATGTATTTCGAGATTTTCAAAGAAAGTTCCTTTTATCAGCTCGTCGTCTTTAACGAGCACAAAAATGGGTGATGGGTAAAGTTTGTAAATATTTTCAACGACCTTCTCGGAGCCTGTGACCTGAGTTAACCATTCATGGACAATTGCAGTTTTCATAAGAGCCTAAATTTTCCAGCAAAAATTCCTGCTATACAACACGCTTATGAGCTTGTTAAAAAAAATCCTGGGAAATTCCCCCTCCTTCCTTTGGAAGGAGGGGTTAGGGGAGAATGGAAAAATAAATGAACCCAAAGTTTTGCCGATCATAACTTCCCCATTCCACCCCGGCCCTCCCTTCCCCAGGGAAGGGAGGGTGAAAAAACCTGAATCGCTGAGAAGCATATTTTCCATCATCACACACTCCGTGAATAATGAAGAACGGAGGTAGCACTTTCGGACACGCTTATAAGTATGTTCGATCTCTTTTAATTCTTTCCCCAGCTTTGTTTACAGTGGTAATGGAAATTTCAAAAGATTTTTCCCATCTGGAGATTAAAGGTGAGAACGGTAAGGAATTCGTCTCTAAGATTTGGACAGCTTCATCCCACACGAGTAGTTTAAGGCATTTTCTTCTTGTATATCGTATTTCTATTCTCTCTCCCTTTTTATCCTGAATTCACGTTGCTTTATGGGACGCATTATTATAATCTTCACGATTTTTACTGAATCAGAGATTTCTCCGCGCATGAGATTGGTTTGAAACTTGCAAAGTGCCGGGAGCTTAACAAAATCAATGGGAACTCTCGTGCCGTTTACGTCCACAATTTCCACGTTCGCATCCAGGGCGTATCGGCTTTCATCTATTACCGCTGAGCTTTTGGATAAAACCATCAGCGTACCGGTCTCATAACTATTTTTACTCTCTGGCATTTGTGCCAGAAGTGTGGTTGCCATCAAAAGTATTGCAAATATCAGTCCTTTTCTCTCCATAACATCACTCCACTTTTTACTTTCAGGGGTAAAACCTCATTTACTTCAACGACTTCTCCAGTGCTGGTTTGAATGAACCCCTTACCCTTTTGCTTTGGACTCTCAAAGAAATGTTCCGCAGATGCAATTCCCTTGCCAAGGGAAATGGAGGATTTAAACACCTTCTTGTTCCCGACCTGAGTGTAACCCCTCTTACCAAAAATCGAAAGCTTGTAAGGTGTTCCAGTAAGATAAAACAGTCCATAAAGTTTACTTGTGCCTCCAAATGAACATATGTTTCTATCAGGTGTAAAAGTGCTTACAAAGATCGCACCACCGTAAATGACAGGTCGTGCCACAACCCTTTCTCCCGGCGTGGTTAGTTTTCTCATCCATCCTTTATATTGCTGCACAAGACGGACAAAATCATCGAAAGTGTAAGTTCTGTTGTTATAATCAACATAGACCATACCGTTTGAAGCCTGATAAACAACAGCATTTGTAACATCGATCAGGTCACTTACAGAGACCGTCCCATTCCCTGGGTCCTTGAAGGCGTAAAGGTAATTGTAGGATTTGTCCGCCTCATCTTTATCCGAAAAGTATTTTCCAGTTCCAACAAATACCCAGAGATTATCCTTTTCATCCATAAACACGGCCGGCTGGGTAACTATGGGCCCTTGCGCATCAAATATATCTTTTAATTCCCAGTTTGAAGGTCTCCCTTTAGTGTCAATTCGCCATAGTGAGCCAAGATATCTACCGCCAGATTTCCTGTTTACACCGATATAAACATAATCCGTTTTAAAATTGAGGTCTTCGTCAACCGATACCGGATTGCCACAAAAAGAGCTGGAGTAGGGGAGTGCAATTTTCCTTTTTAGCTTCCCATTCTTAAGTTTCAAAACGTAAATATGAGCAGATTGTGTAGACTCCCCATCAAGCTGATTGGGACCGGAGCCTGTGACCACATACCACTTACCTTTCCGATCACTTCGGCCTCTCCTGACGATTGATGGAAATACCGTTGTGTATCCAAGATCATCATCCCTGAATTCCCATAGGAATGTGGGACGTGTTTTGTCAGGATCAGTAATATCAAGGGCGAAGTAAGAGGAAGAAAAAGTTTTTCCGCCTGCAAGAATTTTCCCACCTCCAAATCGCAGCCCCTCGATCAAAACCGTTCCCCACCCGTTGGGATGGGTATCGTCGTTGTTGAAAATGCGGGCATCTGTCACCTTTGGAGTCAAATCAACGTAGTAAACATGGCAGTAATCCGGATTCGTTAACCATTTGAGATGTGGCAACACGTTTCGAGGAATAAATCCCCACATTTCCTCACCGGGTTTGTAGCCATCACCATTGATCGAAATGGTCCATGTTCCTGTCCCCCTTTCGTATTTCCCTGCGTTGAATGCATGAAGCATGCCGTCATTGGCACCAACATATACCATACGCCTTCTGTCTCTATACTGCTGGAAAAATTCACTGTATGTCTTGTCCTTGTAAATGATATCGTATCTTTCAGCAGGTGAGCCAACAAACATGGGAGACGAATACACGATGTCACCCAGCTTCCACTCGTATTGACCTGTTCCTAAATCCACAGTCCTGTCTCGATAACCGATGTATTCAAGGTCTTTCCCCAACACGTAGTCTATCACGTTTTCTGCTTCGCTGGTAGAGGCTACATTGAGATAACTCCTGAGTTCATCGGCATTTATGGAATTAAATTTAATTAGAGATTCACCCGAAATGCCATCAATTGCCGTGAAAACTCTCCTGTTGGTAAAGTCTTCCTTTGCAAGCAATTCATGGGCTCTCCAGAGCGCATTTACGTGGTTAAGGTCAGTTGTCGAAACAGGATAGAATGTGTCTGGCACACCATCACCGTCCTTATCAGGGTACTTAAGGACTTCGGTTTGATTTTTTTCAAATTTAAACCGAACAATGGTATCCTGCGTGAGCTCGAGTTTCAAATCGTGGTTGGAATCTTCTCTGAAGTTACCCCATGCGTCCACCCATAATGCCTGTAGATAGCCCAGCCATGTGAGTTTCCTCAGTCCTTGATGCATTGCGGGGACAAAGAATGCCTCGAGGGCGGTTCCTTCACCAGTAACTGAAGATGACAGTACAGAGACAGAAGTTCCTGAAGAAATTCTTTCAAGCACAAAAGAGAGAATTTTTAGAAGTGCTTCCTGAATGAGATACCCAGATGGTGCTTCAAAGTAGCCATCCGGTATGCCATCACCATTGGCATCCCATTCCGACTGCAGGTCAGGGTAGTTGTTGCCATTCTGGTCAACAAAGGCCCCGTTCTTTGCGGCGTCCGAAAGTGTTTTTACACTCGCCTTTCCAAAAGCCCTGATGGCATAAATGTCCACGTTTTGCATCCCTTCGAGGTCGCTTCGAATGTCATTAGTATGCATATAAAGCGCGATATCATCGAGATAGTCACTTCCTCCCTGATTCCACGGGTAGCTGTGGGGATTTTCACCTTTTGGAATGGGGTCATTCCCATCGTGGTCGTAATCCCTTATATCCACGGGAATGTCTCTGTCCTGGGTAGGCTCGCCATCCGTGACAATGATCACACTCGAATGCCTGCAGGGCACGGGCAGAGGCTGACTGGGACCTCTCGTGTAGATGTAGTAAGGATCGTAATTCGGGTTACCCGGGGAACGATGAAAATCGTAGGAATGGTAATATGGACTGAGCTGTGAAAGGTATCTGTATGCCTCGTAAAGGGCCTCGCCAAGAGGTGTCCACGTGGTTCTTGTACAATTACTACAGTAGTCGCCAAGGTCTCGATTTATATCTGAAATCAAATGATTATAATGGTAATCGCCGTTGTAAAAGTCATCAGCATCGTGAATGTAATCCGCAATATATCCACCCTGACTGTAGTTGAAAAACATAAGGCCATACCTGACCTTTCCTATGGTTTGCTGAACAAAGCCCTCAGGTTTACCTTTCCCGTTATTGAGCACAGCGAGGGTGTAAGTACCAACACGGCCCCAGTATGGTGAATATCTGTAGAAAGAAACCACAGGCCTGTTCCCCTGATAAGTACGCCTGGAATAAAGCTTGTTGAAAGGGAAAGGCGTGTATTTGTATGCTTGATAAACAACCTTCATATTGTTTGACCCGCGCGCCTCTTTATTAAATACAATCAGGGTATCCGTTCCTTTAACAACGTATTTTCCCCCCGTGAGGGCTTCCCGTGCCACATCAATTCTCGTCATTGAAACCCAGTTTAGATAGTTGCCGGACCAGCTTCCATACGGGTCCTCATAAAAATAACCACCATGCATGTGAGAGTACGAGTACTTTTTGGTAGGGTCGAAATAGCCAAAGTATTTGTAGTTGGGGTCATATCCACTTGCTATATTAGATGCATTTTCGTCGTTGTCGTATGCCGCCCAAAGCATACTGCCAGAATTATCTAAGATAATAAGAACGTTAGGAGTTACAGCGTTGGCGACAAAGGGTGGGGTAGAGCAGTAGTTACTCATCTGAGTAAAAAAGCTTAAAATCAGTAAAATTTTCATAAAGACACCTCCATCAAAAGGCTTTTAAAACCTGCTTGTAGTTCGCCTCAATTGTGAATAGTTCACCATTCCTTCCACGTGCCTCCGAGGTTATAAGATAAAGTGCAAAAACCTGCCCCGCACCCTTTCCGAGTCCCTGATACCCTCCCGCGAATTCAATTGCAGTTCCCTTTGCACGTGCTACGAGTATCTTTTCTATTCTCACAGTGACCTTGAAATTTCCAAGTGTTATATTAAAACTACCGTCGGCCTCTTTGCCCTCGTTTATAGAGGTTAAAACTTTTGAAATCCCGGCGTCTATGCCAGAAGACGCAGCCTCCATAGCCGTCTCATATTTTACCGTTGAAAATGTTACTTTCGTCGCTTTCTGCACAATGTTGAGCATAATTACTCCAAGAGCAAGGATCAGGACAAACAGAATCAACACAGTCACAAGAGCAATACCTCTGTCCTTTTTCATCTCACATTCCTCGGAATTATACGTTTTGTAATTAAAATTCTCCTATAGTGAACATTTTGAATCTCATACTGATGGTCTTCAACCATTATCTGCTTTTTGGGAAAAGTGTAAGATGGGTCAGGCTTGTCACTTCTTACAAGAACCGAAAATCTAACCTCTCCAAGCTGGGCTCTAAGCTGCTCCGCATTGAGTCCACTGATATCAGGTGTCCACGTATCGTAGATTCCATTGTAATCAGTATCGAGCAGAAAATTGATCTCAAAATCCTCAACATTGCTAATAAGAGGTGCCGAATTCCGGTAAAGAGTCCCATTTGAAATGTAATAAATCACTGTGTCGGCTATGTGGTTGGGCGAAACCTTAAAAATCAGGCTCGCCTTACCCGCTGTAACGCCTGTTTCAGTGCTTAATCTCAGTCTTAAAGCCGGGTCTGGCTCTCCATCTCCATTTAGGTCTGGTCCATCAACATCTGTTGCCTGTGTGATTTCATAAGGCCCGGCAATAAAAGTTTTACTATCAGAAAGGATAACAAGCCAATCCCCCTGCGTGAAATTGTCCTTATTCCATTTTCTCACAAGTATTGTGTTTGAGAGCTGTGCTTTTTTCATTGTAACACTCCATTTGGGTGAAACTGCCGTATTTAAGGCATTTCCGATAATAATCAGTGTATCAGGACTTGAATTTTTTGAATCTATGGGCTTCGCAGATAGTTTGAGACCGAATCCGGCGTGAAGAATGTCGTGGACAAGGAGATTGATACCAGTGTAACTCTCCACTTCCAGCTTTGATTTAGATTCCTGAACGAGTGAGTACTTGAACTGTTTCTGGAAGATATAAAAGGCAAGGGCGAGCACAAAAGTCGCAAGCGTTAGAGAAATCATGAGTTCTATAAGAGTGAGCCCGTGATCCTTTTTCATCCTAAAATCTCCTTTTTATACCCTGCATCATCACTTTTCTCGTTACCCCGTGATATTTCCAGTAAACAATGACGGAAATGGTTTTTGTATCCACGAGTGGAACATTGTCGGCTATATTTATGACGACTGAGAATTTTTTAAGGTCCTCGTCTATTTTCCCGTCGTTATCATCGTCAATATGGTTGTAAATTTCCTCATCGATTCTGTCATCCTGATCGTCATCGTGCCCGACGAGCTGATATATGTGATCAGGGTTTGAAATATAGGTAAGGTCTGTCGTGTCCCCATCATCCTGAAGTAAGTTGTCGGTATAAGGAAGTGCTTTAAGCGAGTCGAGAAGGGAAGAAGAAATTTCCTTTGCCGACATTAAATCTTTATTGTAGCTTCCGGTAGACAGAGCCACAAAAGACATGTTGAAAATGAGAATAAACCCGATAACCACGATAATGAGTGCTACAAGTACTTCTGTGTATGTGAATCCTTTATCCTTCATTTCCAGATGCTTCCATACCATTTACAGAGTGTTATTTTACCTGTTGAGCCAGTTACAGAGATGGCATAAAGGTCTTTTCCGTTTGTGATGTATACAGCACCACCGCTTCTTGCAACTCCGAGGTATGAGAACCTTACAATGTTGTTAACAAAATCGACTCCGTTTGAAGGAGGATTGCCGGGCTGATTCATACATGCAAGCTTTGTTACATTGAAATCCGAGGGAATGCCAAATCTTGAAAATTTGAGATTTACCTTCTTTGAAGTGGTCTTTTCACCGTAGATGTCGTCTAAAACACCGTTATTTCTGTAATCTGTGTTGATAACGTCATCCTCAGTGAATATTTTACCATCAGGGCCCGGCGAGACAATGCCGTTGTCTGAAAAAATGACGTATGCATTCTGGTCTGGGAGGAACATAATATCCCAATCGCAACCTTTTTCCATGGCACTTGCGCGTGCTGTTGCAAAATCCCCATAAATGATCGTGAGGTCTTTCTTTAGATTAATCCTGAGGATGGTTCTCCTGAACGAAGGATAGGCAAGCGCCGCAATAATGCCAATTATTGCGATGATAGTAAGCACCTCTGCAATTGTCATTCCTCTGTCTTTAACCATGGTTACTTGTGAAATTATAATGCCCTTGCAGGACTTTTATGACATGGAACGACTGAACTTTAAGAAAGAAGCGAGATTTGTGAAGTGGAATTTTGTAGAGAAAGAGAGAGTAATTAACTCATTGCGTTTGGCAAAAAGAGTAATTACCACGTCGTCTATCCTCATTAATGCAAAAATATGGGGGAATCGACAACTTTGGGGATTTTGCTAAAAACATTGGAAATTCAGAGCAAATCCTGTAAAGTTATAAATGGGCTTGTTATTTGAAAATAAAGTGGTTGATTTGACGATAGCAATAATTTAATATAAATATGTATTCCGATCCTACCTATGAGGCATGGAAACTGTCGAATCACTCGCTTCAAAGCTCCAGAAACCAATAATTCCGATCCTACCTATGAGGCATGGAAACCCTCTCGCATCTGCTTCCCAGCCTTCGCATACATATCATTCCGATCCTACCTATGAGGCATGGAAACTCGTTCTCATCGCCATATAGACAAACTCCTCCATTTATTCCGATCCTACCTATGAGGCATGGAAACTTCGATCTCACCGACCAGCTCGTCAAGCTGGTCTTCATTCCGATCCTACCTATGAGGCATGGAAACCAGGATCAAAAAAGAGTACTTGTTGATGTTGTTCTTATTCCGATCCTACCTATGAGGCATGGAAACTATTCTCGATGAATTTTACTCTCCGGGATATACGAACTCGATTCCGATCCTACCTA
>WFZT01000089.1 GCA_015489415.1 Caldifarciminota bacterium
CCCCCTCTGAATTTTCGTATTAAGCTACAGGATAGGCCTCAGCAGGCCTCTCTTCGAGGAGTCTTACATTGGTTGCTCCCTCATCAAGCTGTACGATTTTCGTCCTCGTAACCACTCTTTCTGGCAGTGTAATGGTCTTGCCTCTCCGTCTTATGACGGTAGGCGCAATCCTCGTCTTGTAAGTAATTTTAACTCCGAATACTTTACGGCCAAATCGTGTAGTATATTCATCCGGGCCTTCCAATTTGATATCAAAAGCATCCCCAGGGAGGTATATTCTCTTGACCCGTAGACGAGGATACACCCGGCCACCTTTGTACTCGTGAGGACTCTCATAAACCAGCCAGAGAACTTTTCCAGCACGATAGCGGGCCTCCGTAGGCACATATTTTCCAGCCTTTTCTTCCTCTTCCATTAACCGCTGTAGATACTCTTCAACGGTTTCCTCCTGCACCAGTTCGTCTTCGTTCCATACTTCGTAAGCAACGTTCCAATTGTTAACAGCCGCTATTATATTTGCCAGGGCCACTGAACGTTCGTTTTCCTGATGAGCAATTTCACGTAATTTAGTTGTATGCTCGCCGAGACGGCGTTCCATTTCGCGGGAATAAGTGAGCGTTACAAGAAAATCTGCATATTTTTTGAGTTCTGTGAGCTCCTCTGGCTCATCTACGAAGAGCATGGCTTTACGCAGTTGGCAGAATTCACGCCTCAGAACATCTAACTCTTTTTGAATTTCTTCTATAATCTGAATGGGCTTTGCCTCTTCGATTTCTTTAATAAGGGCATCGTCCAATTCATCGAGCTTCTTCTCTATTTCTTCTGCGGTTTCCGCCTGCCAGGGGCTATAATGCTTATCCCAGCCCTTAAAGCGAGCTACATAATTTGCCAGTCTAACCGTCGCTACATTCTCCTCCCTTGCTGCCTCGCGGAGGTCCTCTATCCGTGGGCCAAACTTTTTCTGCCAGAACGGGCTGTAGGTCAACGTGCAGAGATAGTCCGAACGCTTTTTAAGATCGGTAAGCTCTTCAGGTTTTTCTACGGCCAACATTTCATCCCGGATCAGGCAGTTGATCCGCCTTACATCTTCGACACTATTCACTGGACCGTAAATCCAGGCCATTTTCCCACCTCCTTTTCAGTTTTTTGTTGAGCAAGAGGCTCACAACCTCCCAAATCCACTACAACTTTCCACCTCTGATTCTTTAATAACCAGAAATCCTCAAATTATCCAGTGTTTACGTAGAGTTAGCAGGAATTGCAATCACATATTCCAACAAGGAATAATAAAACTTCCTTTGTGGAGTTTTCACTAAACCTTTAGGAAAAAATCCATCTGACTGGTAAACCAACCTGAAAAATTTAATTTAGATAAACCTCAAGAGACTTTAGTCTTTGACATCTCTTATAATGATCTGGCTCCCAAATGCTTGTTTGACTGGGCTAATCATGTTTATAATAACTTCCAGTACTTCTACGGGAGAGAAACTTATGAAACTGTTAAAAGGGCTATACAGGATTTTTATCTCCACAAAAACCACTATCATTTTATTCTTTATCCTGATTTTCTTTATGCTGCTGGGGACGATTTTCCCGCAGTACCACCTGGTCCACGCCACACAGGCCCAGTTTAAAGAGACCTTCGGAGAGGAGAAATTCAAAATTCTCAATAGTCTCGGGCTATTCGACGTCTTTCATTCTCTCGGTTTCAGGATTACCTCTCTACTTTTCTTTCTTAATCTGTTTCTCTGTACACTGGACGGGCTCATTTTCGAGTGGGGAAGGCTCAAGCGCGGCCGTTCAAGCGCTATCAAAATCAGCGCTAAAAGGATTTACGGTAGCCTTAACCTTGAACAAATAATAGACGCATTCAAACAAATTGGATACAAGGTTAAAAAAATTTCCGGCGACAGGGAAATATACGTCGCCAACAGAGGCTTTTATCCAAGGATCGTGTCAATTATCTATCACTTTGGCATGGTTGTGATGATATTCGGCCTTGTGCTTTCCAGTTTAACAAGATTCGATGGTGATGTATCGCTTTTTGATGGCCAGAAAAAGCCAATACCAACGGCTTCAAAAGACATGAAAATCTACAAAATGGGCCTTTTAAAATTTAAAGGTGCCGATACCCTGAATCTCGAATCCAAAAAGTTCTGGATGGTTTTCTGGAAGCACCATGGGGAATTTTTTGTAAAAGATTACTTCTCCCATCTTGTCCTCTACACAAAGGATAACAGGAAAATCAAGGAAAAAGTTATTCAGGTCAACTCACCACTCCGATATCATGGGATGACCTTTTACCAGGAGTATTTTGTCCAAAAGGTTAAGCTCCACCTGAAAACACCCGACAGGGATACGACTCTTGAGGTTGAGACCATGACTCCCTTTGATGTTCCTGGCAAAAAGGGTAAATATTACCTTGGAATGTTAAAGGTAGGCAAGTGGTTTAAATACCGGGAGGGGAAGGTCAATGGAGAGCTAAAACCTCAGTGCTATGTATATCACCGTGAAGGCAAGGGCAAGAAAAAGAAAAAATTCGGGCTCCTCGAGATGGGAGAACCTCTTCAGGCAGAAGATGTTACCTTTGACATGGTTTCTTATCGGCAGGGCACGGGAATTTATTACAAACGCGACAACGGCATTATTTATCTCCTTATCGGGACCTTGATATTTGTTATAGGCCTGTTTTTAAGAGTATTTTATCCGACCGCGAGGTTTTCATTCTTTAAAGACGATGATGGGAAAATTTACCTTACCGGTCAAACTACCGGTATTGCCGTTAATCTAATGGATGAAATAGAAAAAATGGAAAAACATTTAACGGAGGTTAAAGAATGAGTGAAGTTCACAGTATTGAGGAAAAGAGTGTGCTTTTAGAGGGCGTTGATAAGTATGAGGAAGAGGCCGAAAGAATAATTGACAAGGCTAAGAAAGAGGCTGAAGATTTGAAAAACAGGGCGGTAAAAGAGTCTCAGGAATTCATAAAAAGAGGGACTGTGGAAATTCAGAAGGAAATCGAATTCAGGAAGAAAGAGGCACTGAACAAACTCAAGAATGAGGTCGAAGAGATCATAAAAAATGCCCACCAGAAGGCAAAGGAAATTGAGGAAAAGGGGAACAAAAATATAGATAAGGGCGTTGACTTCTTAAAGAAACTGGTACTGAACCAGTAGCAAGGGAGGGCAATGATGAGAAAATCCATATTGATTTTGCTACTTGCTGGATTGGTGTATGGAGGGGGATTTGAGCTCTCCGGAGTGGGGACTCGTGGACTTTCCATGGGAGACGCATTCAGGGCCCTTGCCAACGACTGGACAGCCCTTTACTGGAATCCTGCTGGAATGAGTTATGTGGGATCGGACATTATCGGATTTCACAATGCCATCATAAAACCCTGGAGTTACTTCAAGCCAAACACCGGAATCCTCGGTTATGACGGCCCTTATTCAACGGTTACAGAGGTCAGAACCCAGCCTCAAACATTTACAATACCCTCTGGCGGCTTTGTAAAAAACTTTAAGTATCTAAAAAATACAAAGATTGGACTTGCGGTGTTTGTACCCTTTGGTCTCGGTACAAGCTGGAAATTGTACCACCTGCCCATTGGTTACTACAATCCATCCGACACAGCGACGTTTACTCCACCGAATTTTCCGAAGTACAACTGGCAAAGCGATGTTCGGACAGCAAGTATGCTCGTGGGGCTTTCAAAGAAATTTACAAAATTTAGTATTGGAATTGGAGTGGGCCCCACATTTGAAAGATTCACCATCAGGAAGATAAACTTCTTTGACCCTGCAACAGTGGACACACATGCCCTCAGCCTCCCCATACAGTACAGGCTCTTCCCTATTGACACAAAATTAGAAGTCAAAGGGTGGGCGGTTTCCGCATCAGTTGGTGCAATTTATGAGATATCTAAAAATTTCCGCGCAGGGATTTCCGGCAGATTTTACTCACCGGCAACTCTTACTGGAGATGCAAACCTGTGGCTCTATTTCCCATACAACGATGCAATTGCATCGAGGGCTGATAGTCTTGCTCCTTTCTTCCTCGGCGGAGTTGCATCAGGATATGGAACTGCAAAGGTGAAGGTCACTCTCCCATTCAACATCGGCGCGGGTCTTGCCTATAACGTGACAAAGAAATTATTGATCACAGCAGATGTTAGCTATACCCATTGGGCAAGCTTCAGCGAGCTAATTGCAAAGTTCACAAATTTGAAAATTAAAATGGGAGACGTCACCCTCTCTGAGATAAAAGAAGATACCCTAAAAGAATACTGGAATAGCACTGTAAAATTCGGGATTGGGATGAGATACAGGGTTAACGATAAATTGACCGTGCGCTCAGGTGCCTATTACGATGGGACTCCAATTCCTGATTCCACTATCACCCCTCTTATTCCAGATGCCAATCCCAAGGTTGGAATCACACTGGGAGCGGAATACAGTATTTTTGGCTTTCTGCAGATTCAATTTAATGCGGAGTATGTCCATTCTTCATCCAAAACAGTTGAGCGGAGCGAAAATTACAGCTATAAATCATCCTATCTTGCCGGCGAATATGGATTTGGTGTTAACGCCCTTGGTTTGGGTGTAGAGTATAAGTTTTAACACGGAGGAAAGAAAATGAAGAAATTTGCTTTTATCCTCGCAATTTTGGGTTTAATTGTGCTTAACGGCTGTAAGAATCCCTCAGAAGTCGAGGGACCGGAGATCAGACATGGAACCATTGTGGTCGATTCCGTGACAGCAAGCGATACGTTAATCGGAACCAAAGCGGTCAATATCTATCTTCCTCCTGGATACGACAACGATACTATCACAAACTACCCTGTGGTTTATCTATTACACGGCTTTGGTGGAGACCATAATTTCTGGCAGGATTATGAGGATATAAAGGATATCGCGGACTATTTGATTTCAACTGGTGATATAAAACCAATGATAATTGTCATGCCTGACGGGAAAAACGCGCTCGGAGGGAGTTTTTACACAAACTCAAGAACCACTTTTCTTGGCTCTGAGGTATCTGTTTTTGGA
>WFZT01000090.1 GCA_015489415.1 Caldifarciminota bacterium
AAGTAGAGGCATTTGAAAAATTCCTCTGGCAGTACTATTCAACTGCTACTTTGTGGACAAGCCTCATAATCGTGCCTGAGCTACCCCCGAGTGTTGATTACTTGAGGGCCTATCTTGAGAAAAAGACCGAGAAGAAAATTAAGATCAGGAAGCCCGTTTCAGATGAGAATTCCCTTCTCAAGCTTGCCATGGAAAATGCGCAGAAGGAGCTTGAGATTGAGCTCCAAAAGCTAAAAATAGAGGATAGGGCAATTCATCCCGCACTTTTTGAATTGAAGGACCTTTTAAAGCTTGATCATGTGCCTGAGAGAATCGAGGCTGTGGATATTTCACACACCTTTGGTAACAACCCGGTAGGGAGTATAGTCGTTTTTGAAAAGGGGTATCCCAAGAAGTCTGATTACAGGAAGTACAGGATTAAGACCGTTCAGGGAATTGATGATTTCGGTATGATTCACGAGGTGGTAAAGAGGAGACTTCGCAGACTTACAAAGGAGGGCAAGAGGTTGCCAGATATATTTGTCATTGATGGGGGAGTGGGACAGCTCAACCAGGCTCTTGCTGCGGCAAGGGACCTTGGTGTACAGGATGTTTATTTTCTTGCAATAGCAAAGAGATTTGACGAGCTTTACACCCAGGATGGGAAGGTTCTAATGCTTCCAAGACGCTCTGAAGCACTTAAGCTTATTCAACGGTTGAGGAACGAGGCCCACAGGTTTGCCATAACATTCCACAGGGATTTGAGGACAAAAGAGGGATTTGTTTCCTTTCTGGATACAATTCCAGATATAGGTGAGAAGCGCAAGCAGGCACTGATTTCCTATTTTGGCAGCCTATCGAGACTGATGTCTGCTTCAGTGGAGGAAATTCAAAGAGTGGAAGGTATTGGTCCCAAACTTGCCAAGAAGATTTACTACCACCTGCACGGAGATTGAGCCTACCTGAATTCTCTTGTGTAATCAGCGACTTTAAAACGGAGTTTGCCAAGTGGGGTGTTTATTAGAGCATAGCCTGTGGCCCTGAAGGTAACAGATTTTTTTCTTATTGCATTTGAGAGGGAATTAGATAGCTCTCTCCAGCTCAGATGAAGGGGAATGGTGAAGGTTGCGTTACCACCGGCAGGGACTTTCAGGGTTTTATTGAGGGTCGCTTTTCCCACTTTCATGTTGTTTGCAAATATATCAACAGCAAATCCGGAGAGTACTGCGTTCATTCTATTTGGATTATGAGCTTTAAAGTTGAGGTTCAGGTCCACTCCTTCTAAGGTTATGCGTGCCAGCCCCACGTTTTGAAACTTAATCTTCAGGTCTTTAATAGCCATGACCTGTCTCACTGCCGTGCAGGAAGTGAGAAGCAGAATTACTATACCGCCGATTAGAAATTTTCTCATGTCAATCATTTTAATGCATCAGCCTTAAGTTGACCACAAAAAATCTTTGTGGAGGATTGATGTCCCATACTGACTGCTCTCTCAATTTGCAAGAAGCCATGGTCTTATCCAGTATGGCTTTCTATAAAGGTTATAGGAATTGCTTCGGCGGGCCCACGCACTTCGTGCGTGGGCCCGCCTGAAAAATCTCCAAAACTTTGAAAATTTTGGGCTTGAGGTGTTATACTTCATGCGTGCTGGCTATTATTGCAGGTTATTTGATCGGTAGTATTCCGTTCTCCTTTATCCTGCCCCGGGTTACCAGGGGGATAGATATTAGAAAAGTTGGGACGGGCAACGTTGGGGGCTCAAATGCCATTAGGAATGCAGGTAAAATCACAGGAATTGTCGCCGGACTACTTGATTTTGCAAAAGGATTGGTGGCTGCAGCTCTTGTATTAAAGTTGACTACACCCAGTATCATTCAAGACATAGCACTTCTCAGTCCCATTGTCGGGCACTGCTATTCAATTTTTATTGGATTTAAAGGAGGACGAGGTATAGCCACAACACTGGGAGTGCTACTATTTATCAGCCCCGAAATTTTTGGTATTTTTATCGCAATTTCCTTAGTCGGGCTGGCTTTCCGGGAGGCAGGCTTGAGTAATTTTTTTGCCATCCTCTCCATGCCGTTTATTGCCCCATTTTTTGCCCCGCAATATTTTCGTGCTTTGCTTTTCGTTTCTTTATTCCTTATCTTCAGAAGGACAGTTTTTGTCATTTATGATGTGAGGAGAGGGGGTAGATTTGGACATTATCTTTTAAATAGATTGCTTTTTGATGCACCGGAAAAGACGAATTTTAGGAGGTGAGTTATGAATTTTGAGCTAACCGAAGAACAAAAAATGGCAAGGGATATGGCACGGGAATTTGCAGAAAAAGAAATAAAGCCCGTGGCCCGTGAGCTGGACAGAGAGGCAAAATTCCCCGCTGAAATCGTGAAAAAGATGGCAGAACTTGGCATGTTTGGGGTCTATGTCCCCGAAGAATACGGTGGTGCTGGAATGGACGTTGTGAGCTATGCCCTGATGGTTGAAGAAATCTCAAGGGCATGCGCTGGAACAGGTGTAATTATGTCTGCTCACA
>WFZT01000091.1 GCA_015489415.1 Caldifarciminota bacterium
CTCGCTCTTATAATCGGCTCAGGTGGTGTGCTTTCCCACGCTCCTCGTCGTCAGCAGGCAGCCCTTATGATGCTTGATGCATTCCAGCCAGAAGGTGTTACCATGCTCACGGTGGATTCAATTTTCATGATGCCACATCTTGGAGTTCTTTCTACAGTTCATGAGGAAGCCGCAACAGAGGTGTTTGACAGAGACTGCCTTATAAGGCTCGGAAGCTCCATTGCTCCAAAAGGTGTGGATAAAGAGGGCAAGCCCTGTGTAAAAGTGATTCTTGATCTGCCGAGAGGTGAGAAAAAGAAGATTCAGGTCAACTTCGGGGAGCTCGTCAGGGTGCCCCTCGGTGTGGGAGAGAAGGCAAAAGCTACAATTGAGCCCTCAAAGAATTTTGATGCTGGAGCCGGAAAGGGGAAAATTACTGAAACTGAAGTGGAAGGTGGAGTCGTCGGATTAATCATAGACTGCAGAGGAAGACCGCTTCAGATTCCCGAAGACCCCAAGGATAGGGTTGAAAAGTTATCGAAATGGATTAAAGCCCTGGATGTTTATCCACAGGAGAAATACCAGGAACTTATAGAAAAATGGGCTTAAATTAATTCACTTGCCCATTATCAAAAAACTTGACAACCCCCACTCAGGGATTATATAAATATAAATACATCTGAAAAAACCTCTGAAGGGGGGATGAAGTATGATAAAAGAAATCGGGCCAAATGAGCCTGTGTATGTAATCAGTGTGGCAGCTCGACTTGTTGGGTTACATGTGCAAACGTTGAGATTGTACGAGAAAAAAGGGCTTGTGGTTCCAAAGAGAACAGATAAAAAGACAAGACTGTATTCTTTGAACGACCTTAAAAAGCTAAAGCTCATAAAATACTTAACGCATGAAAAAGGGCTGAATCTTGCAGGTGTAAAAATGGTGCTTGAAATGACCGTTGATATAGATAAGGCCCTGGAGGAATTTGAGAAGGATGAGTCTCTATAACATTGATGAAAAATCGCTTGAAATATACTTCAGAGAGATTGCCGACTCTCCTACTCTGACACCGGAGGAGGAGAGGGAGCTTATTATTCGCGCCCAGAAGGGCGATAAAGAGGCGATCGAAAAATTAATATATTCTCACCTCAAGTTTGTGGTGAGCATCGCAAGGCACTACCAGGGTTACGGCGTGCCTCTTGCGGACCTTATCAATGAGGGCAACCTCGGTCTTTTGCGTGCCCTCAAAAGATTTGATCCCAACAGGAAGGTGAGATTCCTATCTTATGCAATCTGGTGGATTCGCCAGGCGATTATGAAAGCCCTCAACGAGCAGTCTCGCCTGATCAAGATTTCTGGTGAGCAGCGGGCAAAGATGAAGCGCATACGCGAGGCGCAGATTGACCTGCTACAGGAAAAGGGAGTGGAGCCGACA
Organism: Caldifarciminota bacterium; assembly: GCA_015489415.1. Lineage (GTDB taxonomy): Bacteria > Hydrothermota > Hydrothermia > B15-G9 > WFZT01 > WFZT01. The sequence continues at coordinate 1,410 of WFZT01000091.1, forward strand.
TTTGACGAGATTGCAGAAGAGCTTGGGATTCCCACCGAAGAGGTGAAAAAGTCCTACAGTTTGATAACTTCTGAAGTTTCCCTCGATTCACCAGTTTACCCTGACAATGAGAAGCAGACACTTGTGGATATCGTAAATCAGGATGCCCTGCCATCACCCGAAGAGGCTTACGAAGAGGTGGAGCTTGTTGAAAGGCTCAAAGAGGCCATGCAGGACCTCCGGCCGAGGGATAAGATGATACTTGAAATGTACTACGGACTCGACGATGGGCGACCCAAGACACTTGAGGAAATTGGTAAAAAACTGGGAATTTCCAGGGAGAGGGTGAGACAGCTCAAGGAGCGTGCACTCAGAACCCTGAAGCAAAAACATGGAGAGCTACTTAAAAACCTGATATGATACACATACGTGAGGACCTTTTAATCGAAAAGATAAAAGAATTTTACAAGCCACATCCTCGGATAGTTAATGGATTTGGCGATGACACGATCATTCTGAAGGAGATACCCACACAGAATCTTGTTTTCAGCGTGGATGCGACCATCGAAGGCAGGCATTTCTATCCAGATATTCTCCCGTACGAACAGGTGGGGCATAGAGCACTTGCCGGCGCCCTGTCAGACCTCGCCGTTGTGGGTGCTACACCCCTTACATTTATCGTGAATCTTGAGATACCTAAAAGATTTCCGGAGAACAACGTTCTAAGAATTTATCGTGGCTTTGAGGAACTGGGAAAGGCATTCTGCATATCTCCTTCCGGAGGCAACATCACCGCTTCCGAAAGGGTTGGACTGGTTCTGACTGTAATTGGCGAAATTCCACGCGATAGAACGATATCCCGAAGTCATGCCGAGCCCGGAGACAAGGTTGTTGTTACCGGTGATCTCGGGAGGGTGAGAACGGCTCTAAATATCATCAACAGGCACGAGATCAAAAAGAAAATACCATCCGACCAGCTTGATGAAATACTTGAAAAGTTCTACAAGCCCTGGCCAAAGATTAATTTCATGAAAAAGTTACTTTCGGAGGTGAACATAAACGCATCCATCGACATCTCCGATGGACTCGGCGCAGACCTGTCTCGTATTGCAAGGGCTTCGCAGGTAGAAATTGTAATTTATGAGAGGAAGTTGCCTTTTAAACCATACTTAAGAGATGTCGCAAGAATGATTGGTACCCCTCTATTCCAGCTTGTCGTTGGTAGCGGTGAGGAGTACGAGATTGCATTTACATTGAACGAAGAAGAATTTGAGAAATTAAAGAGACTGGGGTATGATGTTACCGAGATAGGCGAAGTTACGCACTCTCCCCATGTAGGGGTAAGGATGGTCAAAGAGGATGGCAGCGAGGTTTACGTGGACAATATGGGCTATGACCATCTAAAGGGATAGAGTTGACCATACGAAAAGCGAATTAAATAATTTTACCATCAAACCACCACAAAGAGAGAGATTTGGATACCAGAAAAAGGGTCAAAAAATTGTGGAGAAAGCTCTCCTTTCTGGAGAGGGTGGGGAAAATCAGCCTGATTTTCATACCTTTATTCCTATTTGCTAAAACCGACACCTACAAGTACACAAATATCGGAAATATCGCTCTGACCGTAACCAACTTCGGGGTTCTTGGAAATGCTTTCAGGGTCTTTGATCCGGTTACACACGAGCCTTTACCATCCTGCGAATATCCCATTGGATCACGGACAGAGCACCTTTATAGAGCCGGTATCTGGGTTGGCGCAAAATTAGGAAATGAGGAAAGGGTTTCAACAGCCGTAATAGATGCCCTGACCGCAACCCCCGGGTCATCAGAGGGGTTTGAGTTCATGCCTACCCCCTACATTGGAGACACAGTTATTGAGAAATCAACTTTAATAACTTCACAGTATTATGACCCCACGGCGATTTCTGAGCAGGATTTTTATGCAACCTTTTACGATACTGTGAGTACTATCCCAAACCATCATCCCCTTGGGCTTAAGGTCAATCTTGTTAGTCTGGCCTGGAGTTATTCATACATAGATGATGCCGTAATACTTGACTACACAATAAAAAATATCGGGCCATACGACCTTGATTCCGTTTACCTTGGTATTTATGCTGAGCTTGTGACTGGTAACAGGGACTTCTGGGGACAGGATTTTGGCCGTTCGCCATTTTTCCAGCACAAAAGACTCTTTTATCTTGATTCGCTTAGAATGGCTTATGAGAGAAACGACGGGTACGATTATCTTGCCCAGGGAATGGTGGGTATAAAACTTCTTGGGGTTCAGCACGATACAACCAATATCCCAATGGATTCCATGACGGTTTCGTTCAACTGGTGGCACTGGGACTACAGCGTCCAGGTTTCAGACAGCCAGAGATACCAGCTTTTGAGTAATGGTGAGCGTGATCCAGACGTGGATGATGAGTATGTAGAGCAGAATGGTTATGTTGACCCTGCATTCTTAATTTCTGTGGGGCCGGTCCGTAACCTGTTCAGGGGTGATTCAGTCAGGTTTGTTATCGCATTTGTTGGTGGAATGAACCCTACAGAGCTTGTTCAAAACGCAAATTGGGCACAGAGGGCCTTTGAGGCGAACTATATTCTTCCGGCCCCACCACCGTCACCGAGGCTGGTCGTGGTGCCCGGAAACAGAAAGGTAACTCTTTATTTTGACAACTCTCCGGAATTTGCAAGAGACCCAACGCCACCACATCTAAGAGACTTTGAAGGCTACCGTATCTACAGGGGCACATCCCCGCAGCTTGCAGACTCATCCTGGATTCTTCTTAAACAGTACGATAAAACTCCAGACGATACCATCCGGGATGTGGACCATTCAGGAGGATTTAACACCGGTATGCCACCAAAAGAAACTGAGGGCCCCTATGCAGGATGGTATAAGTACGTCGATTATGGGGTTAAAAACGGTTTCACTTACTATTATGCTGTAACATCCTACGATGTAGGTAATCCAGACATTGGTCTGCCAAGTCTTGAGAGCTCTATAAGGCAAAATATGGTCAAAGTTATACCCGGCACGCCACCGACAGAGGACAAAAAGGTTTATGTATACCCCAATCCTTACAAAAAATCTTCACTCTGGGATAAACCCGGCCCTTATGGACGTGTTATCAGGTTCAATAATCTACCGCCCAAATGCACGATTTACATTTTCAACCTTGCCGGTGACCTTGTTAAAACTATCCACCATGACAATCCAAATTATGGTGAAGAGACCTGGAATCTCATAACAGACAAAGACCAGGAAGTAGCAACCGGTCTTTATTATTTTGTTGTGAAGGATGAAAAAACCGGGAAAATTAAACGTGGAAAGTTTTTAATAGTCAAATGATGAAAGAGCTCATTCGAAAAATTTCAAATTATTTGATTTTGAGAAGGAATTCCCCCCACCTAACTCCTCCCCCCACGCACTTCGTGCGTGGGGGGAGGATGGAAGGAGGGGGGCTACATCCGCAAATAGGCGCGAAAAAATTATTGCTCCCTATAGTTATAACCCTTCTACTCGCCTCGTGTTCAAAGAAGCCCAGAGAGGAGATTGTGCCAAATATCCCACCTGAAACTTATATCTACGTGGAAGGAAGAGTGGATACCGTACCTGCACGAGTCATTCTTCACTGGTATGGAAATGATCCTGATGGTTATGTGGTGGGGTATTATTACAACTGGGATAACGACTCAGATACCGTTTTCACAACTGCAAACTACGATACATTTTCCCTCTCATCTGCAGGTTCAGTGCAGGTTCACGTTTTCAAAATATGGGCGGAGGATAACGAAGGAGCAATTGATCCCACTCCGGCAAGCGTAACAATACCCGTAATAAATTCACCACCCACAATTCAATTCCAAAGGGGCACATTGCCTCCTGATACCACCTTACCTGTTGCAACTTATTACCTCGAATGGCACGATATTGATGGAGATTCAACAGTCATTGGTTACTACTGGCAGCTAAATTCTGACACTCCACACTTTGTCCCATCCGATTCTACTTTCGTCACATTGACAAATTTGCCTCCTGGTTCTGACACGGTCTATTTCTGGGCAGTTGATGAAAATTCCGCTGTTTCTGATACCATAGCTGACACAATCTACATTAAGCCTGTTACAGGTGATATTTTATTAGTGGACGATGACCCTGATAACACTGCAGATAGTTTCTATTCACAAATGCTGACCAATCTGGGATACCAGTACACACTCTGGAAAATAGATAGAGGGCTCCCCTACTCCCCCATAGACCAGAGATACATTATCAATAGCCTTGGGTTTGACCTCATCTTATGGTACACCGGGGAGACAAGTTCCCATGTAAAGGATGTGTATGGTTATCTAACCGAGTATCTGGACAATGGTCATAAACTGTTCCTCACCGGGGCCGGCATTTTTACTGACCTTGATTCCACAAACCTCGTTCAAAATTACATGCACGTGGATTCTCTCTTTGGAGACAAGACCATATTGCCCAATCAGCCAGTTTTCCGCGTATATCCAGATACACTCTATCCGGATACTCTCCATACATTGACGATTATTCCTCGTGTAGATGGATTTACCGTCAATCCACCTGCGGTAATCGTTTATAAAGCACCGGTCCTTGGAAGAAACGAACCAATTGGAATGATGCTAAAAACACCCGAAACAAATCCGAATATCATTGTATTTGGCCTGAAGGTTCACAAACTGGGAGGAAACCTTCAGGGACTATTTAGGCATATCTTAAGTGACGAGTTTGGTATGAAATAAAAAATGGAGGTGAATCCTTATGAAAAAGTTGCTGGTAGCTGCTATGTTTGTTGCCCTTGTAGGTGTTTCAAGGGCGCAAATACAAACAACTATCTATCATCTGCAGTTTGACAGGGATTCAACTGGAGCAAGTACCTGGGTAGACTCAGGAGAAGTCACAGTCTCCGGAATCGTAACCGCTGGCTACGGTGTAACTGGTTCAAGGAACTTCTTCCTTGAGATGTCTCAGGGAGGTCCGTGGAGCGGCATTATGGTATACATACCGTCATCTGCCGGTACCTTCCCTGTAAATGTTGGCGATTCCTTGACAGTAACAGGGACTGTAAGCGAGTACTACGGTAATACAGAGTTAATGGTCAGTGACACTAACAACATCGTCAGAAATGGAACCGCCAATTTACCACCAGTTGCAATTATCTCAACTGCCCATCTTGATACAACTTCAACATCTTCATACGGACCTGATTCAGCAGAGGCATATGAAGGAGTTCTCGTTAGAGTCGAGAATGCCTTTGTTGTTGACACAACAGCTCCTCATGGTGGTTTCCAGATCACAGACGGAGATGGCTACGCAATAGTCTACAACTCTTACACTTACACACCGCATGTTGGAGATCCATTAAACGTCACCGGAATCGTCCACACCCATTATGGCTGGTACAAAATTAGACCAAGAAGTGCAGATGACATTGAGGTTCTCTCACAGCACATTTCAGTTGCCTACAGCACATCAAGGACTTCGCTTAATGTGAAATTCACAAGACCGGTCAATCCTTCTTCAGCCACAAATCCTGCGAATTACATAATCACCCCTTCACTTTCAGTGACTGCTGCCAGCATTGATCCCAATGATTCAACGCTTGTACACCTTACAACCGGTACACAGACAGATGGTCAGGCATACACACTCGCCACCCAGAATCTTGGAGTGCCTGATACAGAGGCTGTGACATTTTACGGTGGATTCACACCTATTTTTGATATTCAGCACGAGTATGTGGACACCGACACAGTCAATTTTGAGTCAATCTGGGCGGGTCGAGTTGTTACCATAACCGGTGTTATAACAGGCGAAAGAGATGCCTTCCCGTATCCGTTTTACTTTGTCCAGCAGGGGACAGGGCCATGGTCAGGCATCCAGATTTTCGATTCTCACATGAACTACACCACCAACCGTGGTGATTCCGTGATCGTGGTTGGAACGGTTAGTGAATACAACGGAATGACGGAACTCGAGAACATACTTTATTACGAGACCGTCTCATCTGGTCATACGGTTACACCTTATCTCGTACACACAGGAGACCTGAATCTCAATGCCGATACTGTTGCAGAGAGTTTTGAGAGTGTACTTATCACCACATATACAGCTGCAGTGGTAACCAACGATCCTAATAACTGGCAGATAGACGATGGTACAGGTGTTGCCTATGTGGATAATTCCAATGCTTATAACTATGTGCCAACAGTGGGAGATTCAGTTGCAGTGACTGGAAATGTTAGATTCATCAGAGGCAATTTCAATATCAATCCTCGCGACGATAATGACATAAACGTGGTATATGTAGGAGTCAACGAGCTTCCCAATGCTGGATTAAGATCATTTGAAATCCTGCCTGTGGTCTCGTTCAGAGGCGACTTTACTATCAAGTTTGCTGTGTCTTCAAGGACAAGAGTGCGTGTAAATCTTTACAATGTTACAGGCCAGAGAATCCTTACTGTGGCAGATAGAAACTTCAATGCTGGACTTCACGAGCTCAGAATGAATCTCGGGAATATGACACCCGGTGTTTACTTCTTCAAGGTGGATGCAGGCAAGACGAGGATTTACAGGAAAGTTATAATTTTGAGATAAAGGAAAAATGCAGAGGGGGGCGGTGCCCTTCGGGCACCGCCCCCTATTTTATTAATTCCCATGCGTGCAATTCTGCAAACAGGTGGAGGAAAAGATAGCATTCTCGCACTCCACAAAATCAAAGAAGTCCGTCCAGAAGTTGAAGTAATAGGCATGCTTGTAACATTTACATGGGATTATCGCAGGGTGTCTATGCATGGAGTGAGAGAAGAGTTGATTGAAAAGCAGGCAGAGGCTGTGGGACTTCCCCTTTTTAAATCTTACATCCCGAAGGATGCATCTAACGAAATTTACATTAAGAATACCACTGAGTCACTTGAGAGCCTCAAATCGGAAATGAACATAGAGGCTGTCATATTTGGTGATATCTTTTTAGAAGACATCAGAAAATTCAGGGAAAAACTTCTTGAACCTTTGGACCTTGAGCCGATTTTCCCGCTATGGGGGATTGATACAGGTGAACTTGCGAGGGAGTTTATAGGGCATGGATTTAATGCAAAAACTGTCGTAGTGGATCTCGAGAAATTGAGTGATGAATTTTTGTGCAGAGACTTTGATGAGGAGTTTTTGCGTGACCTTCCAGATGGTGTTGATCCAATGGGAGAAAATGGGGAGTTCCATACCTTTGTTTACGATGGCCCACTATTTAGCCGTAGTATTGAATTTGAGGAGGGTGAAATCAGGGACACTGGAAGATTCAAATTCTGTGACCTGGTGCCAATTGAAAGCAGCTAAAATACTTTAGGGAAAGGGGGTACACCAGAAAAAATTTCAATCCATATCCGGTAATCTCCTTATTCCACGAAGTGGGTGAGGGCCTCCATCTTGAATTTTTTAAGACTTCAAGCGGAATACCCCCTCCCAGAATCCCTTCTATAATGTTTGTTGTTATTTATGATGGTTATCACTAAAAATATAGGGAAAACACTTCGGGAGGAGATGGTATGAGTGGGTGGAGACCGGCCTTGGTCCTGGGGCATGACCCCGAGGGGGAGATTGGTCCCTCCACCTGGGGTATAA
>WFZT01000092.1 GCA_015489415.1 Caldifarciminota bacterium
CGCATAAATACTTGCGGGGAGAGGATTAAGGTGAGGGGCCACGTTATAGCTTATTTCATTTGCACAAGAAAGATTCATTGAGTGAGTATAATGGGTTTGGTCTGCAAATTTTTATACCTTGCTCAAAAATTTCATCTCCTCCATAAATTACCTTATAGAAGGGATAAGGAACGAGCTTGATGGACCGAATCACAGGAGTTAGAAATCGGATAAGATAAGGCTTTTCAGTATAGTAAAAGGTGGGGGCGCGAAGCGAAGCTTCGCGCCCCCTTTCAAATCCTATTCATACACGGGTGTGAGCCAGTGCCTGTATTTCTCGATCTTTCCATCCACAAGGTCAAAGAACATCTGCTGTACTTTACGCACCACTGGGAAATCCCCATTCCCCACATTGACCTTATCCACTGACCTGATAGGCGTAATCTCAGCAGCAGTCCCTGTAAAGAAAACCTCATCAGCAATGTAGAGAAATTCTCTCGGTATCGGCTGTTCCTTCACTTCATACCCCAGATCTTTAAGGATGGTGATCACTGTATCCCTTGTAATTCCCGGCAGAATAGATGATGCAAGTGGTGGCGTATAAACTACACCTTTGTAGACGATAAAGATGTTTTCACCCGACCCTTCGGATATTGTTCCATCAGGATTCAAAAGAATCCCCTCTGCATACCCATTGAGTACGGCCTCCATTTTAACAAGCTGTGAATTGGCATAGTTGGCAGTTGCCTTTGCCATTGCAGGCAGTGTATTGGGGCCAAATTTATTCCAGGATGAAACCATTACATCCACACCCTTAAGCAGGGCCTCCGGTCCAAGATATTTTCCCCACTCCCACGTCGCTATGGCTATTTCAACAGGGCATTCAAATGGATTAACACCAAGACTGTGATAGCCTCTGTAGACTATCGGTCTAATGTAGCAGGCCTCGTGCTCATTGGCTCTAATAGTCTCAATAATGGCCTTCTTAATCTCTTCATGTGAAAATTGGAGCTCCATCCTGTAAATTTTTGCGGAATTTATCAATCTTTCCACATGCTCATCAAGTCTGAAAACCGCTGTACCGAGCTTCTCTGTTTTGTACGCTCTGATACCTTCGAACACACCCGATGCGTAATGAAACGCATGGGTTAAAACATGGACCTTCGCTTCATTCCAGGGAACAAGCTTCCCGTTCATCCAAATATACTTGGCCTCTTTTAGTCTTGCCATAATTCCTCCTTGTTTCTCGGGGTTTCTTTAGACAGGAAGGTCAAAAAACACATCAATTTAAATTATATAAGCTCACCCCACCCTTGTCAAAAGACATGTAGCCTCTCCGTGGGGTGCGAAAAATCTATTTTCGATTAAAAATCTATTAGTCGGGGATCACAAATTTACTTCCTAATTCCCAGTGACAATGTATTGTACCCGCTTAAAAACCTCTTTCGAGGGGATTTCTCGTAGAATATCAAGAAAATCGCTATTTAACTCAGAGTCTCGGCAATAACCAGTCTTTCTTCAAAATTACCAAGATCTCCCGATTGTTAACGGGCTTCAATACTGACAACTCCAGACTTCTGGTCCTATCCAGTAAATCCTCAATTTCTTTCATATCCATACTATCAACCTGTATGCCATTGATTTTCAATATTTCATCGCCCGGTTCCAGTCCGGCTCTATCTGCAGGAGAACCTTCCCATACTCCCTGAATGACAAGCTTCCCTTTTTCCCTGTGCAGCTTCAAACCATAACTAAATTCATTCGTTTTTATTTCCAATTTCTCGAAAGGATCGAAAATAATTTTCCTTACAGGATAATCGAGAATGACAACGAAGTTCTTCAGAAAATCTCTACCGATCAAGACATAGGGCATTGGAAGATAAGCAGACAGCACCATTGCATCTTTCACCTCGAAATTACCCATTCTAAAACTTCTCACTCTGCCAAGATAATTTGGGACAGATTTTTCAGTTGGCCATGAGGCCATAATTCCCTTGGATTTTATAGCATCCTTAATTTTATCTTTATATTTCATTGGTACAACAATAGAGAACGGAGATCCAACATCGACCATCGCCTTAGCCTTAATACTATCCATTTCACACGTAAATATCGGGAAATATAACGGAAATGAAGTCTTCATTTCGAGTTTTACAGCCCTGTTTGATAATGGAAATTGATATTCGGGTCTCGCAATAATCAGTGTTTTTGTCTTATAGTCCAGCCGAACTTTGAAAAATCTCAAGAAATCAGAACCTATAAAGCCCGAAATTCCCTTCACTTCATCTGGAAATTCAGAAATCAGGGGAATAAAGTTTCTCACCTTTGCTTTTCCTATAGAGATTGTAATTGGTTCCCTGGATAAATATGCGTGCACCTTCACTCCCTTTGAAGGAAGCTTTCCCCCTCTCTGAATTCCCAGTTTATTTGCCACTTCAGGTGAAACCATCGTTGGAGCACCTGTATCCAGGATAAATTTGAAAGTATCAGGTGAGTCATTTATAGAGACAAAGAGGAGAATAGGATGGCTTTTCTCAAAGTGTATAGTATCTGCTTCTACGGGAAGTTCTGGAATACCGCTTTTAAATTTTTTAGCTATTCTTAAAGCCGTACATCCACCAAACGACAGTGCGAGTATAATTATAATTACCACAACTCTCAGTCGCATTGTCCTACCCTCCTTTAACTTTTAAATTATACAGCCTTAGCAAAGCATGATTTAATTTTGACGAAAGACTGATTCCGTTATCACCTAAAGCCTCCCCCCGCAAAGCGCTGAGGAAGGAAGTAATCTTTAGCTATTTTGGGGATAATCTTCGATTGTGTTAAGGGAAATATTTTGTGTTCCATCATCCAATGTAAGATTTTAATGATAGATATGTGACAGATCAAAGCTTGTAGGTTAAATCATTTGGACTCGCATACAAAATTCCCTCTCCCCGCATAAATTATTTGCGGGGAGAGGATGAAGGTGAGAGACTACATCTGAAAATTCTTCTAATCTACATCCATCAATCTCCCTCTCCCGCGAAGCGGGAGAGGGCTGGGGTGAGGGTTTTTCATCTTAAATTTTTTAAGATTTCAAGCGGAATGCCCCCTCCCTCACCCTCCCCCGCGCAAAGCGCGGGGGAGGGATTGTCTTTTGAGATTGCGGGTGGAGAGGCAACATCAGAAATTATATCATTCTATGTCAACCTCTCTCCGCATTAATACTTGCTGAAAGTGGGAATGTATTTGGGAATTGAGAAGGCACATCTGGCCAGACACCTTCATCTATCATAGGTTTAAGCTTCCTCATCAATTATAGAAAAATTTCTCCGGCATCTGGCCGCTGGATTCTGTGGTCCTGGTATCCCTATAATTTTCCCCATGGTTATCACTTTTGATGGAGATGGAACACTCTGGGATTTTGAGAAGGTCATGAAATATGCCCTTGGAAAAGTTGCCCGGATTATCAGAGAAAAGTATCCCCACGTTTCCATATCAGTCGAAGAAATGATGGAAGATAGAGACAGAGTTGCAAGAGAATACAGCAACCTTTCACTCTACGAAATACGAAGAAGAGCTTTTTACACCACCCTCGATAGAATTGGAATCAAGGATGATGAGTTTGCAGAAAACCTTTTCTCACATTACCTGAGGTTCAGGCACGAGAAAATCATCCTCTTTGACGATGTGATGCCAGTTTTGAAAGAGATTAAGAAATCACATAAGATTGGCCTTATTACCAACGGCAACACCAGGTTTGAAAGGCACCCAATTGCAAGATTTTTTGACTTTGCCATACAGTCAGAAGATGTTGGCTTTTCCAAGCCCGATGAGCGAATCTTTCATTTAGCGGTCCAAAAAGCAGGGACATCAACCATTATTCACGTTGGGGACTCCATTGAAGAGGACTATTTAGGGGCCAAGAACGCTGGCTTTCAAGCCATCTGGCTCAACCGCAAACGTTTCCCAAAGCCAGATTTTGTAGAAATGGAGATTCACAACCTCTTTGAACTGCTGGACTTTACGCAGAACTTTTCATAAAAATTCACCACGTGGGCTTTAAAATTTTCACCATGAAATTGATTGTCCTGTTGCTGATATTAAGCTTTAACCAAAATGCGATGAGCGAAAATAAAGCATCATTCCCAATCTCCCTTCACACACAAACTGCAAAAGGGCAGGAGAGAAGCAGGAAGATTTCTCTCAAAAAAGTGAGCAATCCCGATCTTCCCGAGCAGTATAGTGATGCGCTTGATTTTGTACTCTCACAGGTAAATGCCACAAAATCAGACCTCGGATACTCTCCAAAAGGTTACTGGCTCAGATACCCCAACCCCCATCAAATCCCCAATAAAATCCCCGCTTTTGATGACCTATTCGCAAAGCCGCTCATGATTTATGAATATGCTCGAACCATGGGGAATGTTGCCACTGATTACCTCAGTGATACCCTTTTCAATTCTAAAAACTTTATCCTTCACAGACTCGTTTATTTTTTAGGAGTTGACCGAAAAATCACAGGTTTCAGGAATTATTCCACAAATCTTCATCCAGTTGTATGCAAAGAGAGACCCCTTTACAATGCTCTCAGGAGGCTTCGTGAGGTCACCGGTGTGGGCATGAATGACCTGATCTTTGGGGGCACTTACGGCGCTGACTTTATCAAAGGACTTGAGGAAATCCCCACAGAATACAGAGAACCCCTTGCAAAATTGATACTAAACGTTGTCGATGCCTACAAATGGTGGCAAATTGCTCTGAGAAACACCAAAAGAGATGCTGTGATCAAAATCATCCAAAACCCTGACCCTTCTGTTTACGGTCAGGATAGCAGGTATTATCCGGAATTTGACGATGTTTATAAAACCATTGATGAGCACTCGCTCTACTATTCGGCCATGAAGCTTGCCGATGCCGGGGAAAAGGCGGCGCGAGAACTCGATTCAATTTCTAAAATAAAACCACCGGGGAGATTTCTCTTCAGATGGCAATCACCCATTGGAGAAGTCGTATTTGCTGGTGGGCAGGACGACACTCTCAAATTTACAAAATCACCCCTCATTTATGTAAATCTTGGAGGAAATGATATTGTTCATGGACCTCTCGGGGCCGGGATATTCGGAGTTTCCATTGCAATAGATATTGATGGAAACGACCGTTACATCTCAGATTCTGCCATTTCTCAGGGGTGTGGCATTGTGGGGAACGGCGTTCTGATCGACTGGAGCGGAAATGACTTTTATTCAGGTGCCCGTGGTGCCCAGGGCTTTGGTCTCTATGGGCTCGGGTTACTCTTTGACAACAAAGGCGATGACATCTACAGGGCAGAGCTTGCTGCACAGGGAGAAGGGACAAACGGGATCGGAATTCTGGCAGACAGGAAAGGCAACGACAGCTACTATATCTTTGGAGAGGGCCAGGGAGCCGGGATTGCAGGTGGGGTTGGCGTGATCGTTGACCGATCCGGCAATGATCGTTATGTGGCTGAGCCCCTCTCCTCGGTGTTTGACCTTGGAGATTACCATTCAAAATTCAAAATCAATGCCAATGGTGCACAGGGTTACGGTGGTGGAAGAAGGGCAGATGGCTCAGACGGGCATAGTTATGCCGGCGGTCTTGGGGCACTCATTGATGTAAGCGGTGATGATAAATATTTCTCCGGCAACTGGACTCTTGGTGTTGGCTACTGGTACGGAATCGGTATTGTGTGGGATGGGGAAGGAAATGACGTCTATCGCTCCTGTTACTTCACACAGGGCTCAGGTGCTCATTATGCCATCGGTGCCCTCATAGACGAATCGGGTGATGACCGACACGAGCTCTATGAAACTGCCGGGGCTGCCCTTGGCTTCGGCTGGGATTTTGTTGATGCGTTACTCTTTGACCGCTCGGGAAACGATACCTACAGGGCAAAAATAATCTCTATGGGAGTGGCTGAAATCCGCTCCAATGCATTCTTTATTGACCTATCCGGCAACGACACGTATGAAATTAAAAACAAAACCCTGAAGCTTGGAGCCGCTGACTTCAGGGAATCTTACAGGAAACCCAACCGTTATAGCCCTTACATTAGTCACGCAAAAGAATTTGGAATTTTTATTGATGGCGGCGGGGAAGATACATACAAAACAGGCGGTGGGGTTTATGGTAATGACAAAATCTGGCTTCAGCCTTCTAAATCTTCGAAAAAATATGGTTTCCAGAATTATGGGATTGGTGCAGACCTCAAGTCTGCCTATATCAGTGAGTTTAGAGAGTTTTAAAGGAGGTTAAAATGGCCCCAAAAATCAGCGTTGGAATAATTGACAACCTGGACGAGGCAAAGATTTCTGCAACGGGGAATCTCATCATTACTTCAGGAGACAATGTGGTCCTGAGAGGGGAAAAGCACACAATAAAGGTAAAAACCGTCAACTCCACACCGTTGCCATCGGTATTCAAGGTCTTTGTAAAAGAGTTTAAAAGCGAAAAAGAGGCAAGAGAATTTATTAAAAATTGTGATACGTGCGGCATTCAGCAGGTGGGGCGAGACCTGATTGATAATGGCAAAGTGGTTTTTTCAAATAAGGCTTATTGGGTCTATGTGAATGAATTTGACAATGAGGAAGATGCTGAAAGGGAGAAGGAAAGACTTGTGGCAGAAGGCTTTAATTCATGGATAAGAGAGGAATTTATTGGAAAACCATACGGACAGATTGAGCTCTCACTTGAGGACGGAAGAAAATTTATCCTTGCCCCACCTGTGGAGATTTATCCATGTGACAGTGACCATTTCACAGTCGTCTATGATGTCCCCATAGGAATTGGATATCACTGGCAGCACACACAGGACCTTTATTTCAGAGGGATTTTGAGGGTGCTCGTCGGGAAAAAGGGAAAGGTTGTGGTGGTCAACGAGCTTACTATTGACGAGTATCTTTTCAGTGTTAATTCCTCGGAGATGCCCAACGATGCCCATCTGGAGCTTCTCAAGGCTCAGACAGTTGCTGCGCGCGGAACGGTGCTCGCCACCATGAAAAAGCACCATTACAACGACCCCTTCGATATCTGCCATGATGACCACTGTCAGGATTACAGAGGTGTGGGGAGGGAGCGGAAAAATTCCATCCGGGCAGTTTTTGAAACTGAGGGAGAGGTCCTTTTTTATGGTGATGAGGTATGCGATACGAGATTTTCAAAGATATGTGGTGGAATTTCAGAGGCTTTTGAGCATGTATGGGGCGGTGAAGGCAAACCCTATCTTGTCTCTGTAGCGGACACCTTAGAGGACGTGGAATTTCCCGTCAATACTGAAGAGAAAGCGAGGCAGTTTATTGATTCTGAGCCTGCCGGGTACTGCAATCTCAATTCCTTTAAAAATATTCCTGAGTATCTTGAATTTGCAAAGCCGTTTTTTAGATGGGAGGTTAGCTATACAAAAGCGGAGCTTTCCCGCATTTTTAGAAAGAAAACGGGCCTCGATATTGGTGAGATCGAGGATTTAATTCCCCTCGAGCGCGGGAATTCTGGAAGGATTAAAAAACTTAAAGTAGTAGGGAAAAGAGGGGAGAGAATAATCAATGGTGAGCTCAAGATCAGGCAGGCATTGCATGAATCAACACTTTATTCATCCATGTTTTACGTGATAAAAGATGGGGAGAGGTTCATTCTCAAAGGAGGTGGATGGGGGCATGGTGTGGGTATGTGTCAGATTGGAGCTGCCATGATGGCTGAAACAGGTAAGAGTTACGACGAGATTTTATATCACTACTATCCTGGCTCAAAGCTGATAAAGGTTTATGAAGGACTGAAAAAGGCACCCAAACCACCCGAAAACTTACCTTCGAAAAAGATCGACTGGGAAGGTTAGCGAATTTTGATAATCTTTAGTTTTGAGTTACCGTAAATGGCGAAGTAAACACCGGGAGACAGGTGTGAGCCATTAAACGTCAGACTTCGTGATACTCCAACGAGGCGGCCTGTTGCATCAACTATTTTCACTCCCTGCCTGTTAAATCTCACGATTCCCCTAAACACAGTAGATGAGGCACTTAGCGGCGAGTCAGGATTGCTCGATGATTCGGCTACCCTTACAACACCACCTGCCTCTGTGAACCTTCTTATGAATTCTTCCTCATAGGCATCGGCAATCCTGCTGTTATATATGATCATGATGTTTTCATCGTTACTGGAGTTTCCACTCACGGTCCAGTTCATCGAGCCTGTCTCGACGATGGAGTCATCAACAACCATAAACTTATGGTGAAGGTAATAGTACCGGGGCCTCGTACTATCCTCATAGACCTGTGCTCCATGGGACTGAAGGAGCTCAAAGGTCCTCCTGCTGTAGTACATACTTGAGTGTTCATAGACGCCCCGTATCCTTACGCCATTGTCCAGCCTATTTGCCATTGCACTGGCAAGGGACATGTGAGTGAAATAAAATATGTTGAAATCAATTGAAGTCTTCGAGCTTTCTGCAAGAGCTATAAGAAAATTGACCGGCGAATCCTGAGGAGAAAAATAGACGTCAATTCTTGTTCCGTTGACATAAACCGTGTGAAAAGGTGCTGTATCCTGCTTGTCTCGCCCTGTGCGGGCGTCCGTCGGATCTGGCATATAGGTTGTATCACCCCACATCTGGTTGAACTCGGCTTCAAAAATTCTTGCAAGGGAGTGACTTTGAACCACAACTGCATTATCGGCATGAATATAGTT
Organism: Caldifarciminota bacterium; assembly: GCA_015489415.1. Lineage (GTDB taxonomy): Bacteria > Hydrothermota > Hydrothermia > B15-G9 > WFZT01 > WFZT01. Next base: position 8,665 of record WFZT01000092.1, read on the forward strand.
TGATGCGTTGTAGCTACCATTCCATACGACATCGTTAGAGGTATCGCTGTCCCAGTAATCTATCACCATAAACTTGTCATGCATGATGTGATCAGTTGCATTCCTGTCATTGAATTCATCAACCACAATTATGCCGGCATTTCTCAAAGCTTCTGTTCTATTAAAGTAATTGTGCTCGGTTATTATTCTCACCTTTACCCCGCGGTTATAGACGGAGAGAATGGAATCAACGACCTCTGGCTCATAGACCTGGTGGAATGCCATGTCCAGTGAATATGTGGCTCGCGAAATTGTAACAGCAAGCTTATGAGGAAGATTATCTCTTCCAAAGAAAACCTGCATCTGCGCCATTAATATCGCAGCAAGTATAAAATTCATCAGGGGAATACCTCCAATGAAAGTAGTTTTTGATTATACAGCAGAAAGGGCGTTTATATAATCGAAATTTGTAACAGGCTTCGAGTTAATTCAAGAATATTTCCTGTGTGTAGGGGGTTCGTTAAAAGATTTCCGGATTTTCAGGTGCTTATCAATGATGACTGTATCTTTGGACCAGACAGGTCAATGGACCTTATTAGGAATTTCCTGCTGATTTTAAAGAGGATTTTTTTCGAGTTTCAGGCCTTTGTGCTGTCTATCTCAGGCTCGTATTTTGAGGGACACTTGGTGAGCAAATTTTTGGCTTTAAGGGAGTTAGTGGATTTGTGATAAACTCCTTCGACCACAACTGATATGCCTTCGGAGAAGGCATCTGGTATAGGACCTGTGTAATCTACGTGGACGGAGTCACCGTTTTCTGTGAGGGTAAAGGCGAGGTGGTTGCCGGCTCGGTTAACCGAGCCGGCAACCACCTCGCCTGAAACTTTCACATACTTTCCATCAACTTTACTGGCGTTTGCCTTTAACTCATCAACTGTGTAATAGTAGACAAACGTCTTCTTTAAACCTGCACCCACTACATATGCTAAAAGTAGCAGGAACGATACACTTACAAGCAGTAGCTTGATATTCTTTGACTTTTTGCTCATTAACGAACCAGAAATTCAACCCTTCTGTTCTTCTTTCTCTGTGAAATCTTGTAGTTGAAATCAGCCACTCTTGACTTACTGTATCCTCTCGCAATTAATCTCTGAGGAGCAATTCCTTTCTTTATGAGATAGTCTCTAACAGCGAGCGCTCTCTTGAGGGAGAGAGCAGCATTGTAATCAAATGAACCCTCAGAGCTTGCATGGCCAGCTACCTCTACAACGATTCCAGGATTGGCCTTCAGGAAAGCTGCAACCTGATCAAGAGCACTCTTGTACTCAGGTTTGATCTTGTAAGAATCAAAGTCAAAGTAAATTATTGGGAATTTGTTGGCAAGGGACTGAGTGCTTGCAGACCTTGCAAGTACAAAATTGACCTTTAAAGGCTCTGAATTCTTGACAACCACTGTCTTTACATCAAAAATGTGCTTTTCTGACTTTGCCTTGAGCATGTAAACGCCGAATGGCAGTGTAAGACTGTATTTCCCATTTGTAGCGGTTATAACCATTCCTTCAGGGTCAACTTCCACAGTTCCTGAAATTGGCTTATGGGTTTTGGCGTCGTAAAGAACTCCTGTTACCTCTGTTTTGATCTTCTTGAGACCAATATCTAACTTTGTGATCTGACCCTCTTTCACAGAAATGGTCACTGTTTTGGGTTCATAGCCCCAGGCGGAAACTGTGGCCTTGTATGTGCCCACCGGGAGATCCCTGATAATGTAGCTACCATCTGCATCGGTTTTGATATTTAGGGGTACGATAGGAACTACCACATTGGCTACCAGTGGCTTATTGTTGGCCTCATCGTACACTTTTCCCATTACTCTTACTCCATCTTCGTAGGTGAGACCGAAGGATGGAGCTTTTTTAGGGGCGCAGGATGCCATTGCGAGTACGATTACTCCAAGTACTCCTATCTTTGCAATCCTCTTCATGTTTCAAACCTCCTTGTTTTTTATTCTATAGTTGGCTGTCCAGTATCTAATTTTTAATCTACTACGTGGTGACCTGTCAAGGTTTAAATCGCTTGAAAAATTAATAATTTCTATAAATTCCGGTGATGAAGTGGCTTTCTTGAACTAATACAGACGAATCCTGCGTCCTCCCTCAATTTTTCGTCAATAAACTCCTCATCACTTCCGTCTGGAGGTGGACCGAATAGTGTTGATAATCCCGAGGGAGGTTCAAATTTCGAATGCTCGAGCATCGAATTTATCTCTGAAATGGTGTAAAAATCAGCATACCTGTAGAAAAAGTGGCCTTGAGATTTAAGCTTCAAATAATATTTTCCCCAATCACTGTTTCTTGGTACGAGGCCGAGAATGATACGGCCTCCAGGTTTTAGAATACGAAAAGCCTCTTTAACAAGCAATTCAGGTTCGTCGGCAAAACAGATTGTTACAATAAGAAAAAGTGTTTCAAAGGTATTGTCTCGAAAAGGCGTCTGCCTGCCGTCTCCCTGTACCACCGATATTCCACGAGACCGCGAGATTTTAAGGGGGTTGAATGCAGGGTCGAGACCATACTTAGCCCCGAGTTTTTCAGCAAATCTACCTGTTCCTACACCGACCTCAATGGAGAATCCAGGTGCTGGGACCAGTTTTTTTAAGCAATTTAACTCAATTTTAAAAAGTCTCTCACCGGGGAATTTTTCATACCAGGCATCATATCTGTCATATCTATCTTCAAATGGTCTGACTCTTTCCATTCATTCTCTCAATGTTAAGTAGCCATCTTTTCACAGCGAGACCGGCAAAAAATCCCACCAGTCTTCCATTTTTCCCTACAACCCTGTGGCAGGGGATAAGGATTGGGAGGGGGTTTCTGTTTAGGGCCTGGCCAACTGCACGAGAGGCATTTTTCTTTCCGATTTTTTGGGCAATTTCACCATACGTTGATGTTCGTCCATAGGGAATCTTTCTCACTTCCTGGTAAACCTTTTTATAAAATTCTGGTGCGATCACTTCGATGGGTAGCTCAAAACTCTTTCTTCTGCCTTCGAAATATTCCTGCAGTTGCTGTTTTTCTCTATCAAATCTTCTATCATCACGCTGGATCACATGGTCCGGTAGATTTTTTTCTATCCACTCGAGGAATGGGTATATCTCTTTGATGAAGCTGATCTTCACAAGCCCTCGATCAGTTTTTGCGAGGGCTATCTTCCTCCCATCCATCGTTATGATGGTGTAGTAGACGTACTTCATCTCTCAATCTTCACCTCTTTTAATTTCACCAACAGGGATGTGTCCTTATACCACACCCTTACCTTAAATGGCACTTTTGCTCCCTCGACTTTTTTATAGCTGTTGAGAAAAATTTTAATATCTTTGCCACTAACGAACAAGAGATTTCCTGAGTTATCATAAATTATACGAAATCCACTAAACTCATACTCATTCCCCTTTTTTAAGGCTATCCCGGAAAGGGTATCTGAAAAGCCCAGGACGTACCGCAAAATAGGTGACTTTATGCTGTCTGCGTTAAAGGTTATATTTCCGGACTTCATTCCAAAAGGACCATAAATTTTCACTTTTATTACTTTCCCCTCTCTCTTAGCTATAAAATTTCCGTAATAGCTCAGGTCCTCATTTTTCAGGTTGAATGAGCCCGTGACGAATGTGATTTTTGATAGACTCTCACGAACAGGATTGGCCAGATAGGAAACAGGAACAGTGGTAACCCGTTCCTTCCTCGTGCAGGAGCTAATCAGGAGCAACAATGTTACCATTAAAGCTGTGAGGTAAGAGCTCTTCGAGTTCATAAATCTCAAAATTATCCTTATCTCCGACAATTACTTTCATGTGAGGGGAAAATTCCGCGAGTACCTGTCTACACGCCCCGCACGGCATTATTTTCCCCCGGTCACTTGTAATCGCGATTGCCTTAAATTTTCTGAAGCCTTCGGATACTGCTTTGAAAACAGCAACTCGTTCAGCACATATGGTAAGACTGTAGGAGGCATTTTCAACATTTACACCGGTGAAAATTTTACCATCTTCTGTAAGGAGGGCAGCCCCCACTTTTAGTTTTGAATAAGGAGAATAAGAATTGCCGAGGGCCTCGCGAGCCCTCTGCATCAAAAGCTTCGCTAATTCTTCATCCATAAAACGCTCCACCTATCATCTTCCCAGTGTATGAGTTTAAATTGTCGGCCATCCTTCGCTTTAGCAATAAATTCCTCCCTTGATAAGCCGGTTACATCTTTGATGGTACCGATAGGGATAACATCAACGAGCTGGATTTCTTTTCCTTCAATAGTTAAAGAGAGAGGGCGTTCATCCGCTTTGTAGCCAGAGTAGGTTTTAACCTTTATTTTTTCTGTGTTTTTCATACCATTCTTTGACGTACTGAACGATCTCCTCTGTGGGGGTGCCGGGACCGAATATTTTTCCAACCCCCATTTCTTCTAATTTTCTTGCATCTTCCTCCGGGATAATACCGCCACCAAAGAGAAGGACGTCGTCAAGCCCCTTCTCTTTCATTAGTTTTAACACTTTTGGGAAATAGGTCATGTGTGCACCTGAGAGGATGGAGAGTCCAATTACATCAACGTCTTCCTGCAGGGCGGTTTCCACAATCATCTCTGCCGTTTGATGCAAACCGGTATAGATGACTTCCATACCTGCATCTCTCAAGGCACGGGCAACAACTTTAGCACCTCTATCATGTCCATCAAGCCCCGGCTTGGCTATCAGAACTTTTATTTTCTTCTCCATAGTCACCTCCCTGATTTTTTAATTTAAAGATAACACCTTCAAAAATCAACTCGAAAACACTCCACGTGCCTTGACACAGTTTAGAAACCGGTGTAAAAATAAGAGGCCTACTGGGGCGTCGTCTAATGGGCAGGACACAGGATTTTGGATCCTGTAGTGGTGGTTCGAATCCACCCGCCCCAGCCAGAGAAGAAGAGATCGGGGCGTAGCGCAGTCCGGTTAGCGCGCTTGGTTCGGGACCAAGAGGTCGCTGGTTCAAATCCAGTCGCCCCGATTTTTTTATATTGACATTACTTCATAGCACGGTTAAGATATTGACCAAATTGGTCAACTATTATGGAGAAGGAAAAGTCCCAGAAAAAGGATAATGAGCCTAAAAAGCAGGCTTCGAGTTCTTCCATGTTTATCATGCTAAAGGAAGGGGATATCTGCCCCAACTGCGGTCTTGGAAGGATAAAACGGGGCCCCACCGGGGATCTCGTATGCGAAATCTGCGGCTACGGGACTATTCCCAGAACCTGTTAAATTCAATAGGAGGTGAATTTAAAAATGGCGTTGTTAGGTGAAAAGGATAGAGAATACCTTAAAAATCTCTTTGCCGAAAAAATGGAAAACGACGTTAAAGTCGTTTTCTTCACACAAAATATAAACTGTGACTATTGTCCAGACACCGAGATGATCCTTAAAGAAGTGGAGGAACTCTCGGACAAGATCAAAGTTGATGTGCATAACTTTGCCACTGAAAAAGAGCTTGCAGAAAAATACGGTGTGGATAAAGTGCCGGCTATTATCCCTCTTCAAGTAAAGGGAGATGAGGAGAAGGACTTTGGAATCAGGTTCTTCGGAATCCCTTCAGGATACGAGTTTACCTCACTTATAGAGAGTATAATTGGAGCTTCCACCGGGAAAACGGACCTTTCTGAAAAGACGAAGAACGCGATAAAGAATATAAAAGAGCCTGTTCACATAAAGGTTTTCATCACTCCTACATGTCCTTATTGTCCGAGAGCGGTAATGCTTTCACATAAGATGGCCATTGAAAGTGAGGCCATCAGGGCAGATATGATTGAATCCATAGAGTTTCCACAGCTTGCGGATAAATATGGTGTTTACGCAGTACCCAAGGTAGTGATCAACGATAAGGTTGAGTTTGAAGGAGCCCTACCCGAGCCTCAGTTCCTTGAGAAGGTTTTAGAGGCGGTAGAGGTAGAGGTTTAAGAGAGAATATTTAGGGG
>WFZT01000093.1 GCA_015489415.1 Caldifarciminota bacterium
GGTGGAGACAAGGGCACAACGTCCAACGGAAAGTGAAGAGATAGATATAAACATATTTTAGGCGGGAAGGAAAGAAAAAAATTCAGATTTTGTCCAGCTTGTTAGCAGGTTAGAGAGGGGGGTAATATTGTCAAAAATCACAAAGGCAATGGAAAGCAGTGGTAAAAATATTTTACGATATCAGTAATATTAGATTTTATGACACTGTTATTATCAATCTTGACAAATATTATTGTTGTCTTCCTCAAGGAAGGAGGGGATTTTGAGCTTTCAGTTAGTGAGAGTTTGTAATATATAGGGTTGTTGATGAGGGGTTAAGAACATTTCTCCCCTGCATAAATTTTCTTGCGGGGGAATCCATGAGATTCCCTTTTAACCTTACTATCAACATTTATCAATCTCTGCCCGTACTTCGTGGACAAAGGCTGGGGTGTACAACTGAAAGATTCTTCCAACAATCCCCCATGTATTACACAAGCTTTGTGCTCCAGATAAGTAGCAGATTCGTTACAACTGATTTATTCCAAATTTACTTGATCAATTTTATCTATCTGTCCTTCGATAAACAATCCCAGAGTAGGCTCCACAATCAATTCCCTCTGTTCACTCCTTCTGGCATGTGGGACACCACCAGGTTCCGCGTTCCTTTTCAAACTTCACCTCGATTGGGGTGCCGCAGCGCGGGCATGGCTGGCCCTCTTTTCGGTGAATTTTCATGTGCTCACGGAATTCAAAGGGAGGGATATTGCCTCGAGAAGCCCTGCTTATTGCTTCTATGGCTTCTTTCAGCACATTCTTTGTGGATGAGACAAGGTTTTCAAAATCTTCTGATTTAAGCTGCGATACCTTGCGAAATGGATTTATCCTCGCATCCCATAGAATTTCATCGGCATAAGCATTCCCGATCCCTGCCACGATTTTCTGGGTTGTAATGAGTTTTTTCACGGTTCCTTTAAAACCCTCTGCCACATTCTTCAGGTAGTCTGCTGTAAAGCCACTGTCTATTGGCTCAGGCCCAAGGCTTTTTAGAACTCGTAGATTCTCTGGTTTTTTTACGATATAAAGCTGCAGAAGCTTCACAGGCTCAACTTCATAAATTCCGAGCACTTTTCCACCCTCAAATTTAAAAGTGAAAATCTCACCCGCATCCTCTTTCACCCAACCTCTAAGCATGGGGTGGAATACGAGTTTGAAACCATTGTCTGCCTCGAAAATAAGCAGTTTTCCCCGCCTATTTATTCTCTCCAGAGTCGAGTTTTTAAAAACTTCAGGTGGGAAAAATTTGGTTTTCAGGAAAGATTCCCCTTTAAGTTCAACCCCTACGATTTTCTCTCCTGCAAAGTTCTGATTCAGAAAAACTTTCAACACTTCGAGGTCCGGGAGTTCAGGCATTTTAGTCCTCCAGGACTTTCTCGCTTTCTTTCTTTATCTCCTCAGCAATGACTTTGGATTTTTTGTAGGCGGCATTTATCGCCTTCATCATGGCGGTTCTCACCCTGCTATCTTCGAGTTCGTAAATACCTTCTATGGTGACTCCTCCGGGAGTGACGACCATATCTTTTAGCTCGGCAGGATGGTCTTTGCTCGCAAGCAGGAGCTTTGCGGTGCCAATGAATGTATGAGCCACAGCCTCCATGGCAATGTCGCGGGGGAGACCAATAAGCAAGCCACCGTAGGTTAGAGCCTCGATCACAGTGTAAAGATAAGCTGGGCCGCTCCCTGATAGTGCTGTCATAGCGTCTATGTATTTTTCGTCGACCTCTCTTGAGGCCCCAAATTTTTCAAAAATATCCACAGCAAGTTTTTTATTTTCTTCGCTTACATCTCTGTCAAATGAATAAACAGTATAGCTGCTCTGTGCCATAACTGCGATATTGGTCATTGCTCGTATAATCTGGGATTCAGGTGAAGCCTTTTTTAGCATAGAAATGGGAATCGCAGCAGCAAATGATATTACAGGTTTCCCAGCAGATTCGTCCTTAATGTCCTTTAAAACCCTGACAACCTGACCGGGCTTGACGGTGAGTATGATAACATCTGCGCCGGCGACAGCTTCTTTATTGTCTCGAGTTACAGGGATTGTGCCGTTTATGAGGTTGTCTTTTATCTTCCTTCTTCTGGTGGCGATGACGTTGTAGTGTTGATAGAGGGAAATGGCTATGGCTGAGCCGATCTTCCCGGCTCCGATGATGGCGATATTTAGTTTTTTGGCCCCATGATTTCGTTCACCTCTTATAAAAATTATGGCGGGGCTGACGAGATTTGAACTCGCGACCTCCGGCGTGACAGGCCGGCGTTCTAACCAGGCTGAACTACAGCCCCGCCAGTGTGCTCATTATTTTACCAATCTCCAGACTACCTGTCAAGCTCTCTTTTTCGCCTTTTTCCTTGAAAATTTCTTCCTTTTTGTCTCCTTTACCCCAAAGGCGCGCCTGAATTTTGTAACCAGATAGTTGGAGATCACATAAATCTGATCTTTGTCTTCCCTCTTCACGTAAACCGTATTCTTATCCCTCTTTTTCCCCACAAATAGGCGATAGGTAGAGCCATCCTTCAGGGTTATTTCGAAAATCTCCTTTGGTGGCTCAAGCCCCGCCTCTTTCAGCGAAAGTGTGTCCTCAAAATCCATTGCTGAAAGTGTACGAATGGAGTTTAGCGCTCCCTTAAGAGCTATCGTGTCACCTTTTCCACCATTAAATACCCACGCGCTATCCTTTCTCTCTGCAACAATCGTATCTTTTCCATGAATATACGCAAATCTCACTATGCTGTCGGGCTTGAATCTGAAAATAACTCTTTCTCTCCAGCCGATCACCCGTGATGTAAAGGGACTCTTTAGATACTCCTTTACAAGAAAAACCTCTTTCATCTCTGGATTCCGCACGTAGGTGTCCATAAAACTTGGACCTGAATTCCCAAGATAAAGCTCAACAAGTTTTTTGTTTCCACTGTATGCGATAACCTTCTGAGCATTCTCAGTGACACCAAACTTTTCAAAGTTGGCCGGGTTTTTCGAAACCACCTCCCCCTTGAGATTAACAAGTATTTTTAATCTCTTCTCTATCATGTACTGGCTTGCCTCTTTGGGCTCTCCGTTTACCATGACAAACCATTTCCCGTTGATTTTTCGAACATCGACGGTGTCCTTGCCGTTGATCACCACGATCCTTGTTATCATATCTTCAGTAACATTTTGCGGAATGGGTGAATTTTCCTTGTAAGAAATTTTTGACTTCCAGCTTTTCTGAGCAACTATAGCAACAATTACAAGCACAACCAGAATTGCTGCGAGAATTATCAATTTTTTCATGACTTACCTCCTTCTCTTTCTCCTTATTGAGTATCTTACGAGCCCGAAAATGATGACCAGAAGTGGCATCAGCACTATATTGATAAGCCTGATCATCGCCTTGGTGGTATCGCTTACCTGCTTTATTGGCCTCTCTGTCAGCACCTTTGTCCTGACGTTGATGAGCTCACTACCCAGACTGAGATAGTCGAGGGCATTCATGAAGAAAACGAGGTTTTCCTTGAAACTCCCGGCAAATGGATTCTCAAGGAATTTAGAGTCTCCCATGACTATCACAAAGGTCGAATCGCTCAGACTCTTATGCTTTTTCTGGTCAAACCCACTGGGTGCTTTGTCTCCAAAAGCAGAGGGAATTTGACCTTGGACAAGGGCAATGAGGTCGAATTGTTTGAGTCTATTTTTTGCGGGTCTCTTCAAATAATCCGGGGCAAGAAGGAAAAATCCCCTCTCTTCCCAGCTGAGTTTGGTGCTCTTTGCAAGTATGGTAACTCTGTACTTTGCGGTTGAATCTTTAAGGGGTGTAATGGAGCTTGTCCATGGGAGTACAAGTGAGTTTAGCTTGCTCACAATTGGATTGTCGGGATTAAAGTTTCTCACCTTGACCCAGAGAGGATATGGAACAATAAACCTCATCACGCCTGTGCTGAAGGGCGCCATTTCATTTGATACGTCAAGCACAAGATTTGGCTCCACCTTCACACCGTATTTCATAAGGTTTAGCTTGGCTTCGGGGACAGCCCTTGCATTGAGTCCCTGGACATCCACGCCATCAATGAGGAGAATAGCCTTACCACCGTGCATAATGTACTGGTCAATCCGGTAAAGGGTTGAGGTGTCGAGCTTTGAAATTCCAGCAACGACAAGCACATCAAGTGAATCCGGGATGGTTGAATCGATCTCCACGATTTTGAATTCATCTGCGACTCTCTTTCTCAGAGTTTCATAATCTCCATTGAGGTCGTGGTCACCACCTTTTACTAAGAAGCCCACCACGCGCTCTCTGTTCTGGGTTAGTTTCAAAATCCTCGATGTAATCTGGTATTCCAGGTCATCAGTGTTCTGAATTACAGGAATCACTTCGTGCTTGTTTAGATAGAAAATGGCAAGTCCAAGGTATCCTTTCACCACCTGAAGTCTGTCCTTTTGCAGTATATTCATCTCGACAGCCGGAATTCCGAGCATTCTCACTTCGTCCTGGACCTTCTTATCCTTTGCCGGGTCTATGAATTCGATTCTCAAATTCCCGTGAGAATAAGCCCTGTACTCGTCGAGGAGGTCAGCAACTCTTTCTCTGATTGGCATCAGAGTGGGGGGGAGTTTCTCACTCATATAGACCTTTACTATCATGATGTCATTCAGGTTTTCAACAGCCTTTTGGGAAGCATCAGATAGGGAGTATATCTTGTTTTGAGTGAGGTCCACTCGCACGAGAACCCGGGTAAAGATGAAGTTCAGGACGACCATGATAACCACAATTAGTACAAGGCTAAGAACCTCTTTCAGGGTGTCTTTGCGTTTCATTTTATCTCCTCTCCTTTATCACGATGTATGTGAGGTAGAGAAATACGACCATAACCGCGAGGTAGTAAGTGAGATCCCTCAGGTCGATTACGCCGCGTGCAATGGAATCGAAATGGTATCCCAGCCCGAAATATCTAACCAGAGGGGCAATTGATGGCGGAAGTGTGACCGTTACGAAGGTTTCGCCTACGATGAAGAGAGCGAAGCTGAAAATAAGTCCAAGGATGAAGGCCACAATCTGGCTGGACGTCAGGCTTGATGCAAAGAGACCTATGGAAAGGTAAGCACCACCCAATAAAATTGCGCCGAAGTAACCTGAAACAATTTCTCCGGGGTCCGGACTACCCACAAGGGCGATGGACAAAGGGACCGTGATGGTGAGTGCAAGCATTACAAGTAAAAATATGTATGAGGCAAAAAATTTGCCGAGCAAAATGTCCGTGTCTTTGAGTGGCAGTGTAAAGAGAACCTCAA
>WFZT01000094.1 GCA_015489415.1 Caldifarciminota bacterium
TAGACGAGAGAGTCTTTGCTATCACTGGAACCCCGGCAGACTGCATCCTTCTTGGGATATTCGAGCTTCTTCCACGGAGACCTGACCTTGTTCTTTCGGGAATCAACAAAGGTTACAATCTCGGAGAAGACGTATTTTATTCAGGAACTGTAGCTGCTGCCCGTGAAGGGGCGATTTACAACATTCCAGCTATTGCCATATCACTGGGTAATTCCCCAACCAATGAGTACTACTGGGAAACGGGGATGCATTTTACAAGGCTCATCATTGACGAAATAGAAAAACTCAGGCTTGACTTTGAGCTTTTAAATGTAAATATACCCAATAAGCCAATTAAGGAGATCAGGGGAATCAGGATTGTCAGGCTCGGACGCCGGGCCTACCGCGACCCCGTCGAGAAAAGGGAGGATGATACGTACTACATCGGCGGTGAGCCCCTTTGGAGTAAAGAGCCAGGCACCGATCTCAAGGCCGTTTCTGATGACTTTGTGGCCTTAACGCCTTTAAACATTGACTTAACCAACTATGATGAACTCAAACGGCTCCAGTGGGAATTATCTTTCTGAACTCCGCAGGGAAATGGTCGAATCCCAAATTATTGCACGCGGAGTAAAAGACCCACGGGTTATCAAAGCCATACTTGAAGTTCCTCGTCATGCCTTCGTCCCACCAGAATACATTGACCAGGCGTACAACGACTATCCTCTGCCAATTGGTGCCGGTCAGACCATTTCTCAGCCATACATGGTTGCTGTTATGACAGAATTACTTGAGGTTCAGGATGACAATAAAGTTCTCGAAATAGGCACCGGCTCTGGATACCAGACTGCTATTCTTGCCAAGCTCGCAAAGGAAGTCTATACAGTCGAAAGAATTCCAGAGCTCTCACAAAGGGCGCAAAGGATTCTTCGAAAATTGGGCATTACCAATGTTCATTTCAAAGTTGGTGATGGCTCTGAAGGCTGGCCGGAACATGCTCCTTATGATCGAATTATTGTGACAGCCGCAGCTCCGGATATCCCCGAGCCCTTAGAAGAGCAGCTAAAAGGAGGTGGAATCATTGTTATTCCCATTGGGGATATTGGTGGGCAAATACTTGTAAAAGGAATAAAGAAAAATGGGAAAATCCTCAAAGAAGAGCTTTTCCCCTGTGCTTTTGTCCCTCTAAGAGGAAAGTATGGGTTTAACTAATACTCTTCTTCCTCAAATTCGTCGTAATAATCATCATAATCCTCGGGCTCAAGCTCAAGTTCCAGAAGCTCAGCCTCAAGGGATGAAAGTGTTTCCCCGTAATCCCTGAAAAAGTTTTCAAGGTCGTTGGAACTGATCTCACCGCTCCTTGCTGATTCAACTGTATCCTCAATATCCTGCCTCAGTCTAAGGAGTTTTCTCTGAATCTTCTCAAGCTTGGTTTTAAGTCCTGCGTCGTCAATCTCCATCTTCAGGTCATCTGCCCTTGAGAGAAGCTCACCAATTGCTTCGTACCATCCTTCTGTGAAATCTGTAACACTTTCCCAGATTCCAAGGATCTCTTCGTCACTCAAACCCCGTATCATCAGTCAACCTCCTTTTTGATGGTTCTTTAATATAACCATCCACACCCCACCGGTCAATAATTTTTAAATACGGACAGGATCAAATTTTTTAATGACAGGTTGGGGGTAAAACCGTCGATAGCCAGATTCTGACATTTGAATATATTCATTTGGGGAATCCACAGTAACTTGATCGGGTATTTGGGAGATATCCGAATAACTGAACTTCACAAATGATGTAGGATGTTCGAAAATGTTGCGAGTGGGGCTGCCACGCACATCGTGCGTGGCAGCCCCACTAAAATGGATTCACCTTTCGAGCAATCTCCAGATAGTTTTGTTCATCAAATCCAGTCTAAAAAAGCTATTATTCATCGAACAATTCGTGGCGAAATTTTTGATGTCAAAATATCACAGAGACACTTGAAATTTAATCACCTCCTTTTAATAATTATACCGATGGAGATTTTCATCCATATTCCGAGATTTAAAAAGAAAAGAGCCTATAACTACCAGAACAGTGTAGTGATTATTTATGCAGATCGTGTAGGTGTCAGGGACATCTGGGACATTCAAAAACTGAGAAAGAAATGGGGACTCAGAGATGTATTGGTGCTCACCCAAAGACCACTTTCACCCAACGTTGAAAAGCAAGCCATCTTAAGAGATGTACCCGTAAAGGTTGTGAGCAACCCCAAAAAAGAAGCAAAATCAGTCAGGGAATCCTATGAGAAGAAAGGCATTCCTTGCTTTATTAAAAGCATTGAAGATATAACTGAACGCAATTTTACAATGGACCCTATGTAATAAAACTTGACATAACTATGATAGAATTTTTAGAATAAGGGCGGTGATAAAATGGGACTCTTTAAGAAAAAAGGTAAAAGCCTGAGCGATCACAAAATCCTGATCGCTTATGGAGACCAGCTGGGTATTTTTGATGTGTGGGAGTTTGGGAAACTAAAGAAAAAGTTTGACCTGGAGAGGGCAATAGCAGTTGTTAAGAAAAAACCCACCGAGAAGGTTTACGCTGAAGCCGACAAAAATAGTGTCGAAATCATAATTTCAAACAATCCAAGGCAGCATGCCGAAAACCTCAAAAGGGAGCTTGAAGCTCCAGATAAGAAGGTCGGCGTGAAAAAGCTGGAGGAGGTGGCAGATCGATCATTGTCGCAGGACCCGTGTTAGGATGGGTAGGGCTATTTAAATAAAAAGGAGGTTTGATGATGAACTCCTTACTCTTAGCAGTAATAGTATTCGCGGCCTATCTACTGGCTTACCATACTTATGGTAAGTATCTGGCCAATAAGATCTTCAAACTGGATCCCAATAGAGTAACCCCGGCTCACGAGCTAAGGGACGATATTGACTACATGCCTGCAAAGAAGGAGGTGCTCTTTGGGCACCACTTCACCTCAATCGCAGGGCTTGGTCCCATCGTTGGTCCCGCAATAGCCGTGATCTGGGGTTGGCTACCAGCAGCTCTCTGGGTGGCACTCGGTCCAATCTTTCTTGGTGGAGTGCATGATTTCTCCGCTCTCGTGGCTTCTATGAGAAACAA
>WFZT01000095.1 GCA_015489415.1 Caldifarciminota bacterium
CCTGCAAGGATTTTCCTCAAGGAATCTTATCTGGACAGGTTACTCGGCTACCACATTCCTCAGGAAAAGGTGATAGAAATTTTCGAAAATCTTGGTTTTACCGTTTATAAAAATCCTGAAGGATTCGATGTTTTGGTCCCAACGAGGAGACAGGATATATCGCTTCCAGCTGATCTTGTGGAAGAGGTGGCGAGGATTTACGGGTATGACAATATACCCGGCAAAATTATTTCCACCTCAGGCGAACTTGTTGGTAGAAAACTTCGCAAGAAGAGCGATTATCTCCGTGATTTCCTCATTAGACTGGGTTTATACGAGGTAAAAACCATTGAGTTTGTGGGAAAGAAAGAACTCAGGGCGTTCAAATTTGACGAAAAAGATGCCGTAAAAATCAAGAATCCAGTTAACGAGTCCTACGAATTCATGCGACCCATGCTCTCTATGAGCGTGGTGCAGGTGGTCTCTACTAACTGGCGTCGTGGGCTCACACCAATTCGGGTATTTGAGGCCGGGAAGGCATTTCTCTGGCAGGGCCCGGATAAGCTTCCCATTGAGGATGAGCGCATATGTGTAATGATGACCGGGAAATATCCGAAAAGCCCATTCAATCCCGAGACACCGGTTGATTACTACGACCTGAAAGCTATTCTGGATGCCCTATCCGATGAGTTTGGATTTGACTACGAGCTCAAACCCATTGAGTCTGATTATCTTAATATCGGGGCAAGGGTCTTAATTAACGGCAAAGACGCGGGATTTATCGGTGAACTCGGAAGCAATGTCGCAAAGCTTTATGACATAAAGGACAATGTATACGTGCTGGAGCTCTCGCTCAAAGATATAGAGATTAAAGATAAGAAGTTTAAGCCATTCCCTGTCTTTCCAACAGTCAAAAGAGATATTTCTATCCTTGCGGATATTGATACTCCTTACGTTGAACTTGAGAAGCTTATATCGAGCTTCAAATCGCCACTTTTGCGCAATTTCAGGCTCCTGGATATTTATACAGGAAAGCCTTTACCTCAGGGCAAAAAGAGTTTAACATTTACTCTTGAATTTCAGTCTGAGGAAAGAACCCTGAGCGACGAAGAGGTTGACAGGGAATTTGAAAGGCTTATTGCTCTTTTGAAAAATTCGGGCTATCAGGTTAGAGGAATTGACGATGTCGCGTGAGCTTTTGAAAAAACTGGACCAGAGGATCGAAGAGCTGATTAACGAGATAAAAGAGCTACGGCACGAGAATGAAAAATTGCGTGAAGAGAAAGACAATCTTCAGCGCCAGAAAGAAAAACTTGTTAGGACTGTGAATAAACTTGAAAAAGAGTTGAATAGAATTTCCATTAAACTTTCAATGTTTGAGAGATCATGAGCGAGGCGCACCTGAAAATTTACGATATGGAAATTCCTGTGAAGGCAGACCTCGAGCCAAATGAATTGGAGAAGATAAAGGAGTACATCGAGGACTGGATAAGGGAAGCTGAAGAGGCAATGAGGTCTTCAGAGCACTTCAGCCGTGTGGCAACGGTATTGATTGCATTTTTAAACGCCTCGATAGAGTGCTATAAAAACAAAGAAGAACTAAAATTTCATGAAGAGAGCATCAAAAGGATGCTCGAAAAATTAGAGGAAGTTAGATGATTTTGTTTTTAGGAGGTGAAAATAATTGGATCTTTTTGGAGTTAAAAAACAGGGCGGGATTGCTCCCCTTGCCAAAAGGATGTTGCCTCAAACCCTTGATGAGTTTGTGGGGCAGGAGCACATCCTCGGAGAGGGCAGGCCCCTGAGGAAGCTCATTGAAGAAGACCGCTTGATTTCTGCCATCTTCTATGGGCCTCCCGGAACGGGTAAATCCTCACTTGCAAAAATTATTGCAAACCGCACAAAGTCTCCGTTTGTTTATATCAATGCGGTTGAGTCCAATGTCTCTGAATTAAAAAAGAAAATCTCGTTTGCCGAAAAGCACTACCAGATGACCGGCAATAGAGCCGTTCTGTTTGTTGACGAGGTTCACAGATTCAACAGGCTGCAGCAGGAGTATTTACTCCCATCAGTTGAAAGGGGGTCTTTGACTTTCCTGGGCTCCACTGTCCAAAATCCATTTTTTGCCATTTCCAAGGCACTGATTTCAAGAACCCTGGTTTTTGAATTCAAGCCCTTGAAGGTGGATGAACTTAAAACAATAATGGAACGTGCAGTAAAAGATGAGGAGCGGGGCATCGGCAAACTCAGACTCACCTTCACTGAAGGTGCCCTTGAAAAGATAGCCATTGCCGCAGAGGGGGACGCGCGAAGGGCACTCAACTATCTGGAGCTGGTTTCTATTATCGCAGGGAAACAGCATATTGACGAAAATGATGTTGATGCAATTCTCACCCATACCTTTCATTATGATCGTACCGGGGACGAGCACTATGACATGATTTCCGCATTCATAAAATCCATACGTGGTTCTGACCCGGATGCAGCCATGTACTGGATGGTGCGAATCCTTGAATCCGGTGAGGACCCACGGTATATATTAAGACGTGTTCTCATACATTCTGCCGAGGACATCGGGCTTGCTGATCCTATGGCGCTTGTGGTTGCTTCATCTGCACTCACAGCCTTTGAAATGGTGGGCAGGCCCGAGGGGGACCTGATAATCTCGGAAGCTGTTTTATATCTTGCAACTGCACCAAAATCCAATACCGTTTACAGAGCCCTGAAAAAGGCTCATGAAG
>WFZT01000096.1 GCA_015489415.1 Caldifarciminota bacterium
ACAAGGTGGAGCCCCATTCTATCGCACAGACGGCAGGTTTCGAGCCAGGGGACGAAATAATCTCTATTGACGGGGTCCCGTTCAGATACTGGGACAACTTCTTCAAAATTCTTTTAAAACCGGGCAAGCACCTTGTCGAGGTTAAAAGAGACGGAAAAATTGTAAAACTCCATGTTTCCTATCAGGACTCCCTTAAAATTGGCTTAATACCGTACATTCCGCCTGTAATAGGTCACGTGAGAAAGGGAGGTCCTGCCGATAAGGCAGGTTTACAGCCGGGGGATACGATTGTAGCAATAAACGGAAAACCCATAGACAGCTGGAACGCAATGGTGGATGTCATAAAGTCACATCCCGGGATCCCCTTGGAGATAACCGTTTCAAGACACGGTAAACTCATTACCTTCAAAGTTACCCCTGAAGTTAAAACAGACCAGACTGGTAAAAAAGTGGGCATGATCGGCATTATGTCCCCGGTTATAAAAGTTAAACTGCCGCCTGGAGAAGCGCTGGATATAGCAACAAAGCGTACTATCTCTTCTGCGATTCTCATTTTTGATGTTCTCGGTAAACTGGTTGTGAGAAAAGTTTCTATCAAGCAAATCGGTGGACCTGTAATGATCGGCAAGGTACTCGGTGAATCATACAGTTATGGACTATACACCCTGCTCGTGGTGATTGCCCTTATCTCCATTAATCTGTTTGTGATAAATGTCATTCCATTCCCGGCTCTTGATGGTTGGTACGTACTGATGTTTCTCATAGAGGGTATCAGAGGTAAGCCTGTTTCTATCAAAACCCAGGCAGCCCTGCAGAGAATTGGCTTCGCCTTTCTAATTGCCTTCATGCTCATAGTCACATTCTTTGATATCTCAAGGCTTTTTGGTGGAAAGTAAAGAAGTTTTCAACATACTCAGACTCGCAAGAAGGGCGGGCAAGATTGTTCACGGCCATGATGCAGTACTCAGAAATTTTGACCGTGGGAAGCTACTCGTAATCTCCCTTGATTACAGTCGGAGGGAGGCGTCCTACTTTCGCAGACTCGCTGTAAGAAACAACATCCCTGTGCTCTTTTTAGGTAGTAAAGAGCAATTTGGTGAGCTCCTCGACACATCACCCACTGGAATTTTGCTCGTAACTGATAAAAACTTTGCCAAGAAGATATTAGATCTGGTATGACACCACTTTCCCTCTTCTACATAATGCTTGCCGGACTCGGCATCGGCTGGCTTGCATCAATGCTCGGCATCGGGGGTGGGGTCCTTATAGTTCCCACTCTCACACTCATTCTTCACTTTCCCATCAAGCACGCTATTGCCGTTAGCCTGATCGGAGTTTCTGCCACTTCTCTTATGGCAGCTTCAAACTATTTAAAGTCCGGCCTTGTGGATGTTGAGCTCGGTATAACTCTCGAAAGTTCCACCATTTTGGGAGCCCTAACTGGTGGACTGCTCAGCGGATATTTGAAAAGTGGCATTCTGTATATTCTTTTTGCCATCCTTGTGATTTACACGGCTTACGTAATGTGGGCTGGCAAAAAGGTTAAAGATATTGAAAATAACGGATACTCCCACCTCACAGAGGGAGTTGGCTTTTCATATTTCGCCGGCCTCGCGTCTGCACTACTTGGCATTGGAGGAGGAGTGCTCAAGGTGCCTATCATGAATCTCGTTATGAACGTACCGGTCAGAACAGCAGTGGCAACTTCAAGCTTTATGATAGGTATGACGGCCGTAACGGGTGTCTTCCCGTACATCGAGAGGGGAGAAGCTGACTTCCATGTTGCCGGTGCCATAGTCATTGGAACGCTTATCGGGGCATACATAGGTTCGAGGATAATGAGAAAAATCCCCACACTCATTTTAAAAAGGGCTTTTGCTGTAATACTTTTTCTCGTGGGTGTGAGGATGTTTATTAAAGGGATATGATAGAAAAGGAGCTTGCTAAAATACTTAGAATTTTCCTGTACTCGGCATTTTCCGTGATATTAGCAGGTCTTTTACTCTACACCTTCCATTACCACGGTAAGAATTTAATAGAGGTTGGCGTTTTCATCGTGCTTCTTGCGCCACTTGCAGAATTCATTGCCCTACTCGTCCACGGTGTTACAAAGGGCAAGAAAAAATTTGTTTTTATCTCCACCTGGATGATGGCAGTATTTCTTTTTTCCTCTCTCAAATTTTTTATATTCCACTGAGCATTTGCGGGATTAAGGGCAGGTTTGTATAATAAAAACCATTATGGCAAAGGATACGAGACTAATTGAATTAGAGAAGAAGTTTTCTGAAATCAAAGAGCTTTTCGACGTTGAAAGAAAGAAGAGGGAGATCGAGGAGATTGAGAGAAAGGCCCAGTCTCCTGATTTCTGGAATGACAGGGCGAATGCCCAGAAATTGATGGGCAGGCTCAAGCTCTATAAAAAGGACATCGAAACGATTAAAAGGGTCGAAGAAGAGCTTCAATACCTTGAAGAGCTCGAGGAACTCCGGGAAGAGGAAGAATTCCAGAGGGAATACGAGAAGGAGCTTGCGAAGCTTCAAAAAGACGTCGAAGAGCTTGAGATTAAAGCCCTATTTCGTGATGAGGATGACACAAAGAACGCCATCCTTTCCATCCATCCGGGTGCGGGTGGTACGGAATCGCAGGACTGGGCAGAAATGCTCATGCGCATGTACCTTAGATGGATAGAGCGCAAAGGTTTTAAATACAAGATTATTGACCTGCAGCCCGGTGATGTGGCCGGTATCAAAGACGTTACTATTTTTGTTGAAGGTGATTACGCCTACGGCTATCTCAAGGCTGAAAGAGGTGTTCATCGACTTGTTAGAATCTCCCCTTTTGATGCCAATCAGAGGCGTCACACATCCTTTGCCTCTGTTTTTGTGTATCCAGAGGCCGAAGATGTGGAGGTTGAAATCAAGGAAGACGAGCTAAAGATTGATACATTCCGTTCCTCCGGCCCTGGTGGACAGCACATGCAGAAAAATGAAACAGCCGTGAGGATCACCCACATACCAACAGGGATCGTAGTCACGTGTCAATCAGAACGTTCTCAGCACCAGAACAAAACCATCGCTTTAAAAATCCTCAAGGCCCGACTTTACAACTATTACAAGGAAAAAGAAAAGGAAAAGCTCGAGGATGTGGAGAAAGAAAAGGGAGACATTGCCTGGGGCAATCAGATTCGTTCCTACATTCTTCATCCGTATAAGATGGTCAAAGACCATCGAACCGGTGTTGAAACCGGAAATCCCAACGCAGTTTTAGACGGAGAAATTGACGATTTTATAAAAGCATTCCTGCTGATGCAGGGTAAAAAGGCTCTCAAAAGTTAAGGAGGCACAGGTATAAAGATACCTTTCATAAAAAATTCCATTTCCCCTGCATTTACTTCTATTGCACCGATTTATGACGAACTCATGCAGGATGTGGATTACTTCGACTGGGTGGATTACTTCGAATCCCTTATCAGAAGATACTCGAAGATAAAGGTGAAAAAGATTCTGGACATCGGATGCGGGACAGGCACACCCACCATGCTATTTCGTTATCATGGATATCACGTCGTTGGCCTTGATAAGTCAAAGGATATGCTTGAAGTGGCCAAAACCAAAGCAAAGGGTCTGAAAGGTGTAAGATTTGTTCAGGGGGATTTTATCAACTTCAGGCTCGAAGAGCAGTTTGACGCCGCAGTCTCAATTTTTGACAGTATCAACAACCTTATGAACGAGGAACATCTACTTAAAACCTTCAGAAACGTCAGGGCACACCTGAAAGAAGGCGGCCCATTTGTTTTCGACATGAACACAAAATACGCTTTAAAAGAGTACTGGGGCAACGGCGTGAAGGTGTTTGATAAGGGTAAAATCCTTTCCATCTGGAGAACCACGTACAACGAGAAGAAGATGCTTTCGAGACTGCACATCACGGTGTTTTACAGAATCGGTGAAAATACCTATACAAGGATGGATGAAGAGCATTTCGAGAGGGCTTATAATAATGAAACTATTGAAAAACTCTTGAGGAAAGCAGGTTTTGATGAGATTTACGCATTTGAACACTTGAGTTATTCAAAACCGAGGTCCAACACACCAAGAGTTGTTTTTGTAGCCGTTTAAAATGTACATCGCAGACTTACATATTCACTCAAAATACTCACGTGCCACATCAAAGGATATGACCCCGGAAATACTCGCAAAGTACGCTAAAGAAAAGGGAGTAAGTCTACTTGGCACAGGAGACGCCATTCACCCAAAGTATCTGGAAGAGCTAAAGGAGAAGTTAAAACCCACTTCGAGGTATGGAATCTATGAGTATGATGGGGTGGATTTTATCCTCTCAGGTGAGATTTCCAATATCTACTCTCAGGACGGCAAATTGAGAAAAATCCACACGGTTCTCCTCTACCCGGATTTCGAGAGTGTCAAGGCAGTACAGAAAAAACTCGCTCCGTACGGAAGTATCTTTGCAGATGGAAGGCCTATATTTGGCTTAAGCTTGAAGAAAACCATCGAACTTGTGAGGGAAGTTTCAGATGAAATAATGATTATTCCTGCGCACATCTGGACACCGTGGTTTTCTCTCTTCGGCTCTAACTCTGGATTTGATTCAATCGAAGAATGCTGTGGAGAGCTTTCCGATGAAATCATTGCCCTTGAGACGGGTTTATCATCTGATCCACCGATGAACTGGCGGCTCTCGGCGCTCGATAAATATACCCTCGTCTCCAACTCCGATGCCCATTCCCCATCGAGGATTGGGCGAGAGGCCAATGTGTTTGCACATCCCGTTGACTTTAACGAGCTTCGTGAAATCCTAAAAAATGAAGATTCCACAAGATTTCTATTCACCATCGAATTCTTCCCGGAAGAGGGAAAGTACCACTACGATGGCCACAGGAACTGCAAGGTCAGTCTTCATCCGAGAGAATCAATAAAACTTCACAATGTGTGTCCTGTATGTGGCCGACCATTAACAGTCGGCGTGCTACATCGGGTAGAAGACCTTGCGGACAGGCCCGAGGGGTTCAGGCCTCCCGGAAAGATTGGCTATAAGAATCTTGTTCCCCTCGATGAGATCATCGCTGATGCCCTCGAAGTTGGTAAGGAATCAAAGAGAGTGAGAGCCGAGTATGAGAACATGGTCAAACATCTCGGCCCGGAGCTCGAAATCCTCCTTCAGATACCTTACGAAGATATGGAAGGACGGGTAAACGAAAAGATCATCGAGGGAATACGCATGGTCCGTGAGGGCAAGGTTAAGGTTGTCCCTGGCTACGATGGTGTCTATGGGAAAATTGAAATTTTCCCAAAACAAGAAACAAAACAGATGTCTCTCTTTTAGGAGGGTTTGAAATGAGTCTCGATAAGGAACTTCTTGATATACTTGTTTGTCCAAAGTGCAAGGGAGAGCTTGAGTACAGGGAAAAGGAAGATGTGCTCATTTGCCACAACTGCAAATTGGTCTATGTGGTTAAAGAGGACATACCCGTGATGCTCGTAGAAAAGGCTATTCCCTTAGATGAGTGGGAGAAAGATAAATGAATGCATACCTACTTGCGTTCATCCTCTCCTTCTCTAACTTTAACGTAAAAACTCTTAAAAACTCCGATGATTTCATAAAACTCCAGGTGAACGTTAACTTTAGCGGATATCCCCTCAAAGGTGATGGATTTGTGGTAGATAGCGCGGGGTATCCAGAGCTTCCTTTCTACTACGTGAAGATCGCTCTGCCACCCGATAGAGATGTCTCCAAAATAACAGTTGAGCCCACAGGCTACGAATACAAAAAACTTAAGCCGCCGGTACCAATCCCTCATTACATCGATGATGGACTTACCCCAATTTACAGAGAAGGGGAGATTTATAAATCGTCCTCCATTTTCCCATCAAAAACCTGGTCTCTTGCTGGTGGCGGTTTCCTTAGGCATGTGCGTTATAAACTCATAAAAATCTACCCCTTCAAATATGATTTTGGAGCAAATCGGCTCATCGTAGTAAAGGGTTTTAATATCAATGTCTCCCTCAAGCCGGCATCGAAGAGGTATGTAAAGTGGAGAGGGAAGGACAGCTTTGAAGCCCTTTACAGATATACGTTTCCAAATTACAGACCGGATTGGAAGGTGAGTCTGCCTTCTCGGAAACCCTCAAATCCCTTTGACAACGCAAGTATATGGATAAAGATCAAAACCATTGAGGGTGGGCTTTATAAAATATCTGGCGCATCTCTTGAGGCCATTGGCGTTCATTTGCCCGTCGCAACGAACCATTTAGTTCTCTACAACTCGGCAAGTGACACCCTCAGGTCACTCCTGAGCCATGCCACAAATATCTTCTACACAGTCCCGTTGAAGGTTGTGGATAATGATGGGAATGGGTTACTTGATAGGAATGACTACATAGTTTTTTATGCAAGAGGCTTGAAAAGATTTTGGTTCCGGGGAGATTCAATCTCCTACTTTGAACATCCGTATTCGGACACCAATGTATATTGGCTCGGTGTAGGCTCATCTGATCATCCTTTGCCAATAGAAAGCGTGACAAATTTCCGTAATGGAATTCAGGACACAATCACATCCCTGTTTGCTGTCTATAGACATGACATAAACACAATTAATCCTGCAGAGAAGGGTCTGAGGTGGGTTGGAGAAATACTACGAATGCACAATCCTCCGGGCAGCGCGGAGTACACCTTCAATTTTTCCTTAAACGATCTTGCCTCACCCGATGGCGGTGGAATAGTAGTACCTGTTTTGCTTCTTGGATCCACCTACTTTGATGTTTATTTAAACAACACCCGCTACATTCAAAGCTCACCCCTTTACGCGGTGCATGATGACACATTCAGGCTTGTTGTAAACAACCTGAGAGAGGGGAGCAATGAACTCAAAATAGTCATGCGCGCTATACCCGGTAGAAATGACACACTGAATTACGGCAATCTGGATTTCTTTGAATTCCAATATCAGAAGCGTCTGCTCCTGGGACCCAAAGTGAATCATTACTACAATAAAAATATATCCGGATGGCATGTCTTGAAGATCAGGTCTACAACCACTCCCCTCGTTTCAAAAATCAAGGGAGGCATTGTCATGATCTTCGAGAATCTTCGGCACAGCGGTGACTACTACCTCCTCACCGATTCTCTCATGGGGAAAGAGGAATTTGTCATACAGAAAAACTACCTGACGCCAATATCCCTTGAAATACGAACTCCTTCAGAGCTTGACCTGAGGGACCAGAGTTGGCGAGTTGATTACCTGATTATCGGGAAGGAAATGTTTAGAAGCACCCTGATGAACTACATGAGCTACCGTAGAAACCATCTTTATATGCCAGATTCCAGTGGTGGCCATTACACACAAGGTGATGTGAAATTTGTTCCTCTCGAGCGCATTTACGAAGAATTTGGATTTGGTGTTGCGGACCCTGTGAGTATCAGAAACTTCATTTATTTTGTTTATCACAATTCTGTGGGTCCTCCGCCCACCTATGTGCTATTTGTGGGCGATGGAAACTACGACTATAAGAATTTCGCCGGTGCAGCTTCTTACAATCTTTTTCCACCATTTGAGCCCTGGAACCTTATTGATATCAACGACAATTTTCATGGTGCCCTTGACGCCTTTTATGCCGATGTAGCACCGGATACAGGGTTTATCATGGAGGATATTTTTTACGGCCGCATCTGCGCACGCTCGCGCTCTGATTTGAGAGACTATCTCGACAAGGTGATGGTATACGAGTCAGGACAGAGTAACGGGCCCTGGAGAAACAGGGTAATGCTCGTTGCTGACGACGAGTATAACAACGATACCCATACCCATCATGAGACCGTTCATACCCTTGATTCAGACGACCTTTACAGACACTACATTCCGCATTCTGTTGAAGTGATGACCCATTATTTGATCAACTATCCTTTTGACCAGAATATGATGAAACCCCAGGCCCGTCGCGACTTTAAACGGAAATACAACATTGGGCATCTTCTGATAAACATCTTCATGCATGGCAATCCAACGGTACTTGCCCATGAAAGGATGTTTATTGCCCCTCAGGATTATGCTGATATCCACGCGGGTTTTAAAAATTCCTTTCTCATTATTGCATCGTGTAAGGTAGGGGCCTACGATAGAATCGTTCCTGCAAGGGTGATAGCAGAGGAGTTTAGTCTGAAGAAAGGGGGATCAATTGCCGTACTATCGTCTACAAACTCCACATATTCCAGTGCCAATGATTCCTATGTGACTTCAATGTTAAGCCAGTTGAAAACCTACAGACACTATGCACTGGGGGAGCTCTCATTCTTTGGCAAAAACAATGAGTTTTACGTCCTTCTTGGCGACCCCACTGTGGCGATAGGCTATCCACGTCCTGATTCGGCTCTCTCACTGAACTTTTACCACAATGGTATGACAACAGATACCCTTACCGCTGCAGGTAGATTTTTATACCGGGCATCTGGCCTATCCGGTGGCACGCGATACTATATCAGGATGTTTGAAAGCAAAAAGGATACCACCTATAGAAGAAACTGGGGAACAGATGTGGTGAGTATAACGTACCAGAAAGCCCCTGTGGCATTTTACTCCGGAGTAGTGGAGATCAGCAACTCTGATACGATAAGCAGAACATTCACTGTCCCGGTTTCATTGACCACCGGAAATAAAGCCTTTGCTTACATTTACAGAATGGGAGAGGTTGGACTGAGAGATTCCATCACAATTCTGCCTTCCACTGGTATTCCGCCGGGCAACAGGGGACCAACAATAAAGCTGTTTTTGAACGGAAAAGAACTTCAGGATTCATCATCTGTTCCACAAAATTTCTTGCTACAGGTTTACCTTTCAGATTCTGACGGCATAAATCTCACAAACAGTATATCACCTACGGTAAAATCGGGTATTCAGCTGGAAATAAACAACGACGCGGCAAACTCCATTGACCTCACCCCTTACTTTAATTACGAAAAGAATAGTTCAACGTCTGGCTACGCTATTTATCCCCTGAATCTCACAAATCCAGGGCTAAATCTCGTTAAAATCACAGCATACGACAATCTGAAGACACCAACAGTCAAAACCTACTCACTCTACGTCCAAACGGCCGAAAACTTCAGATTACGCGATTTTTATATTTATCCAAACCCCATCCGTAACAGGAATGGGACGTACATCACATTTATTCTAAGCTCACCCGCAAGGGTTAGTATTTCAATCTATACCATAGCCGGCACTCCCATCTGGAAGAGTGGGGAGATGATGTTGCAGGAAGGATTCCACAAAATATACTGGAATGGGCGGGACATGGATGGAGATTATCCAGCCAATGGCCTATACTTTTTGACCTTAAACGTAGAAGGAGCAAGCGGTGATAAAGTTCGGAAAATCGAAAAAATCCTTATCGCAAGATAAACCTGGAGGTAACAATATGAAAGACAGCAGGATTGATACAAAGCTTGACACACTTGTGGGTCAGGGGGCCACATTTGAGGGGAATATCACTATTGAAGGCGGTGCAAGGATCGACGGGAAACTCAAGGGCAAGGTTAATGCCAAGGGAACAGTCGTTGTGGGAAAGAGTGGTAAGGTCGATGGAGAAATCATGGCGAAGAGTGCCGTGGTCGGCGGTGAGGTTAAGGGCACAATTCGGGTTCAGGATAGAGTGGAATTTGAAACTGGTGCGAAATTCGATGGAGAGGTCTACTGCAAGACACTGGTTGTTCAGGAAGGAGTGATCTTTGACGGCTCGTGCACAATGACCAAAAAGGAGGTCCAGCCTCCAAAACAATGAAACTCTTTGACTCACACTGCCACCTGAACGATCCGAAATTTAAAAAAGACTTCGAAGAGGTCATTGAAAGGGCAAAATCAAATTTTGTCCAGCATGTAATCGTCGTTGGCTATGATCTAAAAAACTCAAGAAAAGCCATTGAACTTGCCGAAAGGTATCCCGATTTCATCAGGGCAGCCGTTGCCATCCACCCGCACGATGCCGATACCGTGGATCATGAAAAATTAAAACAGCTGGAAGAGCTTGCAAATCACGATTACGTTGTGGCCATCGGTGAAACAGGGCTCGACTACTACAAAAACTATTCACCAAAAGAAGACCAGATAAGGGTTTTTATAGAGCACATAAACCTTGCGAACCGGGTCAAGAAACCCGTCATTCTTCATATCAGGGATGCATTTGGAGATGCCTTTAGTATTCTCGAGGAACATGAGGTCAATGAGCGTGGAATCTTCCACTGTTTCTCGGGTGGAGTGGAAGAGGCAAAAAGGGCCGTGGAATTGGGATTTTACGTCTCTTTTTCCGGCACCGTCACCTTCGATTCAAAAAAGCTTGAAGAAGCTGCTGTTTTCACACCTCTTGATAGGCTACTCATAGAAACAGATGCCCCATATCTTACCCCTGTTCCCAAAAGGGGCAGAAGAAACGAGCCTGCCTATGTTTATTTTGTGGCAAAGAAAATAGCCGAGCTTCGCGGGATGGAACTTGAGGAGATTGCCGGGGCGACCTACGATAATGCCTTAAGGGTTTTCAAAATAAAAGAGTGGAGCTGAGGGGATTCGAACCCCTGACCCCAGGCTTGCAAAGCCTGTGCTCTCCCAACTGAGCTACAGCCCCACTTGTGAAGGTAATTAATTATCACTGTTCCACCAATGACAGTCAAGAACTGGACTCAATTTTGTGGAGTTTGGTTCTCTGATCCGATAATTGGAGGGGGGGTGATTTAATGTACACTATTTGAGGCCGCTCTTTTATGTGGAGTTGAAGCGACTTAAACCTGATTTTAAAATTCGTCTAATGAGAAACCTAACTTTCTTATTAATGCTTGTGTTTTCCATTGGATTCGCAGAAACTATTCCATTAAAGAGGGGGGATTTTGCAACAGGAGATTCTCATCCTGATAGCGCAGAGCTTCAGTGGCTTCTAAACTTTAACCTCATTCAGATTGGGGGAATAGGAGATGAGGCTCCGGATTCTGTGATAAACACACTTCGCTCATCAGGAGCAAAACTACTTAGTTACGAGTGGATGCCCGCTGGATATCATTATACCGATGGCTCACCGGATGACCCCTTTATGGCTTGGGTGTATTCCCGCAGGGATTCACTCACACTTAATCCCAATGGGCCATTCCCACATTGTAGCGATGCCGGGTACAACTGGTGTGAGGACTATTACTATGACCTTGCCATACACTCTCTTGTCTCAAGAAGAATAAACTACCTGCTCTCCTCTATTGAGGATTACGATGGCCTCTTTTTCGACTGGGCGAGCGGTGCATTCATTGATGAACGTGAGTACACCCCCATCAGAGACACCTTTTATAGCCGACACCCTGATCTGGTTTACTCCGCTGTCGTTGGGGAATTTTACAGAAGTCTGAAAGAGGCCGATTCTGCAAAACTAATAATGACCAACCAGGGATTTAGAAGATGTCAATATATACTGCCATTTGTTGATTATGATATGACAGAAAGTTATGCCACAACAGATGAATATTTAGGCGATACAATATACATCGAGGGAATGGGCAGGCAGGAGGTGCCGAGAACCATTTATTATCCCGTTAGCGATGACTACAGAACAGGGCATATCGAAGACCATATACATTATTTGAACGTTTTGAAACAATGTGGGGGTGAGCACGGTGGAGAATATTTCAAGAATTTTGTCTATATGAACTATGCAGCGCCTGATTTTGTACCAACCGGAGATACTATCAACGGTTATGCAGTTTTTCGCCCTGAAGTTCCGAAAAATGCCATTTATTTTGCTTACGTGATCCCAAAACTCCTAAACTTTGTGGTCTATACAGAAACACCATGGAACCACATGTATGAGCGTGATAGCATATATTTTTATGATTTAGGAGAGCCTCTGGGTACATCTTACGACAGTCTTGGAAATCATGTTTATGTCAGATACTACTCACTGGGGTTTGTTGTCGCAGGTGAATGGCAGGACACGACTCAGGTGCACATTGAGTCACAGTTCATACCTTCCAGTATACCTTTTTACGATGCATATGAACAGCAATGGGATACAACTGGTGTAAATAGTGTAGACTTCCTAATAAGACCACAGTACGATAGCCTTATCGGCAGAATGGCGCCATCCGGTCGCGTTTTCCTCTATGATTTAGATTATACCGGCATTAGTGAATCAAATCCCCCCGGCATCCTGGTCAAAGATGGACTTTACATCCCGTCAAAGCATGTGAAAAGAGTGAAGATATTTGATGTAGCAGGGCGTGTTGTATTTGACTCAAAAGTACCAATGGACAGGAAAGTATCTATACCGCTGAAAAATGGCGTGTTTTTCTTAGAATTTATGGGGAATAACGGTCAGATTCTGGCAAAGAGGAAAATAGAAATAATCAAATGAGGTTTCCCCATTCAAAGAAGTTGTTCTCAGTTTCCTCGAGGTGCATCCATTTGATCTCGACGCCACCGAGCGCCTCAAATTTTTTCTTAAGATAAACGAGAATATGCTCTCCTGTGGAAAAATCGAGATCATTAACAGCATCGAGGTCCATATAATCAAGCTCATCAACTACTCTCTTCATCTCATTTATGATTCCAGACCCATCACCTTTGAAAGCCACTTTCAGCAAATAGTTATGGCCATGCTTTTCTTCCCCGCATTTGCCATAAACTTCGCGACTTTTCACTCTTTCCTCAGGAAGTTTGTGGGATGCAGAAAATCTGAATTTTAAAGACTTCAAACTGCTTTCTCCGTCATAAATAGCACCTGTTTCCTCGCCAGTCTCAACCCTTACAGATCGGAGCTTAACCTCGGGAGGTAAGCCGTTTATGCCGTGAAAAATAAACTCTGCAATGTTCTCAATTGTCGGTGGCCTATCCTTGAAATATGGGAGGTCATTGAGGCACACGTGGTCCAGTTTCTCAATAACAGGATTTACAGCTTTTTTCAGGTGTTCAAGATTAATTACCATGCCGGTTTCAGGATTAACCTCGCCTTCCACAGTAACGAAGACCTCGAAATTGTGTCCATACACCTTTCCCTTTTCAGAGGTATAACAGGCTGAAAATCTGAATCTTCTTATGACCTTCATTTCTTCTTCACAAAAAACTTTACGTCGGGACTGACACCCCAGTTGTCCCATACATCACTCGCTCTAAGGCTTAACGTGTGAGGCAGTGAATCAACAAGGCTGTCTGTGGTGAAAAACAGGCTATCCGTGTCTGAAGTGGATACGATGTTTCTTCCGTCCAGTATAAGGATGTAAGTCTTTATGGGCGATTTATCTTTTATCTCAAACTCAGGCCGCACTGTGTCAACACCAAGGGTATCGTTGTTTTTGGGGTAAGTCAGAACAATCTCCGGAGGTGTTACGTCCGGTTTTCCCGGTGGAGGCGCCTTGTGGCCGCATGCGCCAGCGAAAAGTATGAAAACTAATGCCAGTCTTTTCAATATATCTTCACTCCTTTAACACCTGGAAAATAGTGACTGATAATGTCCTTCATTTTAAATCCATGCTCTGCAAGAATTCCAGCTCCCACCTGACACATCCCCACACCGTGCCCTGCCCCACCTCCTTTTATGACCACATCCACTATATCCCCTTTCTCATCCCTTTCATAATCAACGATGAAAAGAGAGCTTTTTAATCCCCCTAAAATCCTCCTTATCCTGTACTCTCCCCTGACGTCCACACTCTTTTTTGTTCCCGTAAAGACAATCTCTGTAACCCTACCGGAAACTCCCCGTTTTACTGGAGTTATAGAGATGAGCTTTCCAATACCCTTACCTGTAAATTTTTTAACCCATTTTTCAACCTGCTTTCGCTGCAATTTTACTTCCCACCGGAAATTTTTCTCCACGTAGTGCATTATAACCGGGTTATCCGTCATGCGGCAAAAGATTGATTCAGGTGGGGATTCGACAAACATCCTTACTCCTAAGGGATCTTGCAGGTCATAATCAAAGTTTCCATCCTTCACACCTCTTAGATATGGTATGCTCCCCGTATTCCAGATGTATGTGACATCCTCAGTGTGTCCTCCGCACGTGGAATGATAAAAAACATCTGCAATCCTGTTATTGTAAAAAAGCACTATTCCCCTTGTTTTATCAACCATTGTATCTGAGACTTCGAATCTTTTTCCACCAAATGTCTGGGATAGGGGAGTTGATGTAAAATCAAAAGGTTGATAGCGGTAGAATTTGCCCAAATTGGCAAGTGTGAAGGTTCTTGCCACCACAGCCTGGGCTTTGAGAGCTTCCTCGGGAAATCCCACAGGCATCTCTGAGGGCAGCACGTGTTTTATGTAATCTTCCAGTTCACTCTTCAGCACGACAATTCCACGTGTTCCCGTGTCAAAAGTTACAGTAACTTCACCGCTTAAATTCTTGTATCCTGCAAAGGATATGGTTCCGCCCCGTGGCTTCAAAGTCACAGAATCATTTGCTGAGATAACTCTATGTCCCTTCTCATCAAGGATTTCTACGACCCCATGTGGAGGATTAGCTGGCTCCGCATAGGGATGCTCAAGGTCTTTTTTACTCTTAAAAGGTCCTTTTAGTACGTAAAACTCCCGGTTATCCAGGGTGGTATTCCCAATTTTGAAGATGGTGCCTACATCGATAAAATAAACATCAGGGTCATGATGGTTTTGGAAGTACCGGTAGGCCGAATCGTAATTCGAGGTTTTAAATAGGGTCTCGTAGTATACCAATCTGGATTTCTTCCTGCGAGATATTTTCACAATATATTGGCCTGGTTTGAGCGTTACCTTTCCTGCAGAGTAGGAGCCATTAAGCACGAGGGGTAGTTCCTTTTCAAAGGCGTGTAGTTTTATTCTGACAAAAATTGGAGGGGATACGGTTTTCACTCTTCTTTCAGGGGGACGAGGTACAGGTTTCTTTACCATGATTCTCGAGCAAGAAGTGAAAATTAGTAAGGTGAGGAGAACCAGCTTCCTCATCTTGTCAAAATATTGAGCCTATCCCGCGCCCTCGCTGCATATGGAGAACGTTTGTAAAATACGATGAGCTTTTCGTAGGTCTCGATGGCCTTATCGTAATCACCCTGTTGCTCATAGGAGAGTCCCAGATAGAAGAGGGCATCGTCCATGATGGTGTATGGCTTGTTGAATTCAAGTACCTTTTTGAAATAGACGATTGCCGAATCATAAATTTGGCTTTCGTAAAACATTTTACCGATCTGGAAGAGTGAGTTTCCGTAGATCCAGTCTCTCTCGGCAAATTTGGGATCAGCGGCATTTATCACTTCAAGCACGTCTGAGTATCTTCCCACGTTGTAAAG
This sequence comes from Caldifarciminota bacterium, assembly GCA_015489415.1. Taxonomy (GTDB): domain Bacteria; phylum Hydrothermota; class Hydrothermia; order B15-G9; family WFZT01; genus WFZT01. The sequence goes on from WFZT01000096.1 coordinate 15,304, forward strand.
GCATTTTGCATAGGGGGCTGCCACATCCTGAAGGTCTCCGCCGCCCATGGACAGGTAGTTTTCATAGTATTCAACAGCCTTTTTGCAGTCCCCTTTCTTGTAGTAATAGTCTCCAAGAATTTTAAACCGGTGTCCTATGTTGTAAAATGGGTCAAACTGAACAACTCTCTCGAGGGCGTAGATGGCAAGTCTTCTCTCACCTTTCGCCATTGCACTATCGGCAATTGCAAGAAGCAGGTTGATGTAATTTTTCTTGGTTTTACCGTATATAGACCTGTCCATGGTGTTCAAAGTCTTGAGAGCCTTGGTGTACTTCCCCCAGTTGAAATACACTCTGGCAAGCAAAATCTTATACTTTGGGGATAGACCATTGGCCTCTTCCTGCTCCAGTATCAGGGACTCGGCCTTTCTATACTGATGCTGCTTAATTAACTTTTCTACCTTTGATTCCACTGAGCCACCAAAGTTGCAAGCTCCGAATAATAATATCAAGAAGGGGATAATCCACGGTTTTTTCATGGATTTAATTATAATCTTTGACCTGAGGTTCTGAAAGTTGTAAATTTAACCTATGTGCCAGATGAAGCTTGAAAAGGCTGGTTCGAATTTAATCGTATTTATCCACGGTTTCTTCGGGAATCTGGAAACGTTCAGACCACAGGGAGAATTTCTAAAAGAGTACGGATTTTCCTACGCCCTTGTTACCTACCCAAAGGTAGAATTCAGCCTGATTGACTTTGTGGACTGTGTCGTGGAGAAGCTACTGGACGTTGGAATGGAGAGATTCAGTGTCCTCGGCACCTCAATGGGTGGATTTGCGGCGCAGCTCCTCGCAGCGAGGTACAATTCCAGAATAGACTCTTTGATACTCTCCAACACATTCGCTTCAACGGCTGTTTTCAGGGAGAAAAACAAGTTTATCGCAATGATTGCCCCTTTGCTTCCCGAAGGCCTCATAAAATACTATCTGAAAAACGTGGTCAGAAAGGAGTATGGCAAGTACAAAGATGTGGGCAAGATTTTGCAACTGGTGGATAAAATTTCTAAAAAGGATGTGCTTGTGAGGTTAAAGGCACTACTTTCCATTGAGGCTGTGGAATTTGAGAAAAATTTCCCGGTCGCAGTTTTAGACTCAGCCGATGATGTCACCATTCCAGAAGATGTTAAGTCTGAGCTGAGATTCAAGGCGAGACCTGATTTTGAATACACCTTCAAGTTCGGGGGACACTTCCCCTATATTTTCAATCGCAGCGAATACAACAGCATACTTTTGAACTTTTTAAAAGAAGTCTACTCTCTGGATATTTGAGAGCGAATCTTCTCGATCATTTTGCGGTGAGTCGAGAAGGGAATCTCCGGAATTTTGTCAATGGGGAAGAATTTTGCATCAGCCGCATCGTCGCCTGCCCGGAGTTTGCCACCTGTAACGTTCAATCTGTATCCAATGGAAATAATCCAGCGGTATTTCGTACTGCTTTGTCCATAAATCCCTATGATATCCTTTACTTCACCTTCCAGGCCTGTCTCCTCCCGAAGCTCGCGCTTTGCGGTTTCCTCTGGCTGTTCCCCGATCTCCATGTATCCAGATGGAAGGGCCCACATACCTTCAGCCGGTGGTACCCCACGCTTCACAAGTAGTATCTCGTTTTTCTCGTTCAAAACCACACAGGCCACAACGGGGACCGGATTTTCCCAGATCACCATCTCACACTTGGGACAGTAGAGATGCTCCTTACCCTCAACAACCTTCTTCTCAAGGCGTGTGCCACACAGTGGACAGAATCTAAAGGGGTAAAATGGCTTTATTTTCTTCTCCATGCTAAATAGCATAAATCCCGAAAGTAGCTACATCAATGGTGGAATTGAGCTTGTCCGAAAATTTTGTTTTCAAAACCTCTAAGAAGCTGGTCGTAATCTCGCAAATCATTGTAAACCAAGCTGGAAAATTCTTAATCACGCATACTGAGAATTTTCTGCAGAAACCGGTGAGCCTGGAGAGTTCAATGGGGATTTTGATCAAGCTTGTTCGAAAAATCTTAAATTTTAGTTACCACCTTATTCGTCGAATCTTCGTAACCTCAACGATAATCACAGACAAGTCGGTAAATTTCCCCTCCTTCCAAAGGAAGGAGGGGTTAGGGGAGAATGGAAAAAATAAATGAACCTTATGTTTTACCGACTATAATTTCTCCATTCTACCACGACCCTCCCTTCCACAGGTAAGGGAGGGAGTTTCGCTACTTGTCATATCAAAACTAAAAAAATCTTGGATTACTTAATTTTTAGCATTACTTTTCATCTCACTCCACTCGCACCGCACAAAATTATAAACGGGGGATATTTTCGAACAGACTTGATTTGGGGTTTACTTTTTGTGGCTTTCCTGTATAATTTGGCATAATAAGCGATAAAAAGTGTTGTTCATTGAAATCAGTCCTTTTGGGAAGGTTATTGAAGTGCACATGGGGGTTACCTCCTTTTTCAGAATGGAGATTTTTGTTAGGAAAGAAGTATGTTGGGAGGTAGCCCCTGATGATAATTATGGAATTTTTGGGAAGCAATATATTTCCGAGTAGATTTTTGATGAATATCAGAAATTTGAGGAGGGAAAGATGGAGAAAGGTAAAAGGGCTGATTATTATTGGTACATTGGTGGATTGGTATTTTTCTCACTTCTCGCCATTTTTCTTTTAATTGAGAGACTCAATTTCATAGCGGGATCACTTATTGCGACTATCCTGATAAACAGCTTGCTGTTCTGGTTGTATAAAATTTTCTCTCCCAACAGGGGTGACCTTCGTAAAGTAGGTTTATTTTCTCTCGGATTGGGGATCGTTCTCGGATTGATAAATTATGAATTCTTGAGACTCATCTCACTATCCTGGGATATCTATCTCACAGGAGCTCTGGTGCTTTTCCCCATGTTGATAGCAGTTATCCATACATATATAGAACTTGGTGCTGGAATCGGTCCAGGCCTGGTGCTGAAGCGTGTGATAATTTCTTCTATCTTTATTGACCTATCCTTTCTTGGAGCAATTTGGGGATTGAAAATTGCGATTTAAGGTTTGGTGGGGCGGGCCGCCGAAGGCGGCCCGCCCCACCAAACCAATTAACTTACCACTTCAAAAACACTTTCACCTCAATTTGATAACTTTCCCTTCTATGGTTTTGTTCAAGCCATAAAAGTAAATTCCCTGTGGAGCTGGTTTACCGTTTTCGTCCCTTCCATCCCATTCAGCATGTCCATTTTTGATGGGAATTTCTCTCACGAGCCTGCCTGAGACGTCCAGAATCCGGATTTTTCCCGATTTGATATTTGAAGGTGTGAGGAAACTTAATCTATTAGAAAATGGATTGGGAAATGCAGAAATAGTGAGAATATGTGAAGGCGAAATGTGTTCGGATACACCTACGTTTAATCCAAGCCACTGCAATACACGTCTTAATACAACTGTTCTTCCCGCATAGGTTGGTGGCAATTCACCGAGTCCCTCTATCCCAAAGCTAAAGAAGACCACCTTATAAGCTCCACTATATCTCACACCTGCGATTGAGTCAGTGTAGCCATTGTATGTAAACACCGGGTATGCATCTGCAGTGGGTTGTATTACATCCTTTGAAGTCTGGTTCATTGCGCTATTTGGACCAGATGTAACAAGGCTCAGGCTGTTCCCTATAGGGTCGCCGTTCACACCATTTATGAATATACCGGCAAAATTTGGAGCCACGAAGCTTGCGTGCAAATAATTGGATAAAAATGAATTACCAGCGATGTTCTCTGCTATGTTCTGGCCTGTGATAAAGAGATTACCTCCCTGATTTAGATACGCGGTTAAAACGTTTATCTCACCATTTGTCAATGAATTTGTAGTACTGTTGCCCGTGAACCACAGGACATACGGGTAATTTGCCAGCCAATCGGCAGTAACATTACCTTCACTGACTTGATCCCACCTGTCATATATCGTTAATATCGAATCGAGATTGGGATATATGAAGTCCTCATAATGGTCACCTTCATCATCGTCAATGACTATAAGTTGCGGGAAACCGATTTCAAGGGATATCGGTATGTCAATTGTATAGTTCTGTGCCTCGATGTGCAGATTAAAGCTGGCTATGTGCACTTCTGCATTTGAGCTGACATTTATAACAAATGGATCTGATGAATTGTCAGCACTGCTTCCTGATGGAATGTCAGGGTAACTGGAAACGGAGTCAACTACATTAACCGATGGGTCTGTGGTGCTTAAATATGCGGTAACGTTATTGGCATCCTGATAGTAATTCTCGTTGGCAATGGTGATTATGATATTAGCATTTTCACCAGGTTCAACACGGCCATTGTTGTTCCCTGCTGAGTCATCAACCCGAAGGCCGGCAACATAAAGATTGGGATGGTTAATGGTAATGTGGCTGCCTGTAACCTGCAAAATTGCCTTTGTATTGTCATCCTGGAGAAACACTAAAAATTCACAGTTGGGAATTACCCACAACGTATCAACAGTAAAGGCCTGAGTATCAACTACGACCTGACCCGAATCAATTGAAATAGGTGTGCCATTTACATTTGGCAGCATGTCACGGAAGACATAATTGTGAACGCGCTCACCGTTTGGTGATGTGAAGTGAATATTAGACTCCACAATTGCATACCTCAATTTTAAGTTGTTGTAGTTCACAGCTCTATCTGCCTCTATTGTGGTTATCATGTATCCAGTTCGATGTGCATCATCATAGTTAATTTCAAGTGTAAGGTTGATTGGTGTTACACTCCCCAGTTCGTTTAGTGTTAAGTTTTCCCAGGTTGAATACTGGTATCTTCCGTCAATGTTTCCGTTCACAAACAGATGAGGAGTGTAATTAACACCATAGTAGTTTATCCTCGCTCTGTTTTCCGAAATGTTGTATAAGTAAAATGGGTCACTGCTGTTTGGCCACCAGGCGTGATATTTTATACCGTAGACACCACTACTTCCGTGGCGAGCTATTATTGTGTCAAACTCCGCATCAGCAGGGGGACAGGATGGGCAACCATTATTGGTCACTTCTTCAAGTAAAACGTGCTTCGTGTAACCTGAAAGTGTCCCAATCACCAGGATTGGTAAAAAGATTTTATACAGCAAACTCCTCATATTTTGTACCTCCTTTGTCTGAAAAGTTTTTTGCTACTGGGACTTTAAATTCTAATGCTTTAAAAAGCCACTTTGTCTTTGTAAAACTATCAAAACCTACAAAGACATCCGAGGACGTCTCGAAGAGATCAGCTGTTTCTATGGCTCCAATATTCTCATTTTCTATGCCCTTGTTTGGTTTAATGGTTGTATCTATGCCCTGGTAAGCAGAAATATTGTGATCTTGCCTATGTATTTGTGTTTTGCACGGGTTGCAAGTTACAGGTGGGAATAAGGGGATGGAAAAGGGCGTCAGGATAAACATGAAAAGGTTGTTGGAGCGTAGTCGTTTGAAAAGAAAGTCGAAAAATATTTCCTCTTTATCGAGCCGAATAAATCTGGTGTATTCCACCCTGATATTTTAATTGGCCAATATATGCCGTGCAACAATTTCGGGTTTAATGAGCACCAATTGACATGCGCGGAAGTTGTAGATATATACTCGCCCCAGGATATGCCCATGGAATATAATCCTCCTTTCTATTTTCCCTCATAATTCGCACATGATGTTAAGTAGAATCCACCTTAAATAGTTGACCGTTTTAGTCAACTATTGTATAATGACATCTCATGAATTTATAGTGGAGGTGCGAAAATGAGCGAATTTCGCGTGGAAAATCTTTTTGTTAAACCCAAAGAGGCAGATGAGATAACCATCAAAGGTGTGGATCTTTCTGTAAAGAGTGGTGAGCTCCATGTGATTATGGGGCCAAACGGAAGTGGAAAAACTACACTTTCCCTTGGCATCATGGGAAGTGAGAGATACGAGATTGTTGACGGCAGAATATTTCTTGATGGAGAAGATATCACCAGTATGCCCATGGAGGAACGTGCCCTGAAGGGTCTTTTTATTGCGTATCAGGCCCCTCCTGAAATCCGGTCTGTTAATTTCCTCACCTTCCTCCGCGAAAGCCTGAAAATCAGAGGCAAGAACGGAGACGATTCTATCATCAAACGAGCGTTTGCAAGGGTGGGACTGGATGATGATTTCCTTGACAGAGAACTCTATGTTGGATTTTCAGGTGGAGAGCGCAAGAGGGGAGAAATGGCTCAGCTACTGCTTTTCCATCCCAAGTTTGCCATCCTCGATGAACCTGACACAGGGGTTGATGTTGATTCCATGAGGCTTATTGCAGGGACCATAAACGAGGCCCTTGAGAAGGGCACTGGTATTGTACTCATTACACACTATGCCCGTATCCTCGAGCTACTCCCGGACGACTACCATGTTCACGTGCTGATAGGTGGTAAGTTCAGGGCTCACGGTGGACCTGACCTTGCAAGGTCTATTGAGAAATCGGGCTTCGAGGGGTTTGGCTCATGAGGAATTTTGCAAGAAAGGTCGGAGAGTTCAACAACGATCCGGAATGGGTGATAAAAATCAGGGAAGACGCAGAGAAATACATTGATACTGCTCCTTATCCCCCTTTTCTGCCGATTCTCGATCTTTCAAATTTCAATCCTCTGAAGCAGGATGCCCCAATAGAAATCCCCGAGATCAAAAGTCTTGATGACCTGCCAGAGAATATCAGAGAACTTCTTAAAAAAATGGGTGTTCCCGAGTACGAGTGGGCTAAAGTGCTTGGACTCCTGCAGGTTGATGAAACAAGCTCCACCTCCTCTTTTAAAGACTACTTTGAAAAGATGGGCCTTGAAGTTCTCCCGATGTCAGAGGCGCTTAGGCGGTACGACTGGCTTCAGGATTACGCATTCAAACTGATGCCATATAAGGAGAACAAGTATGTAGCTTATCACACGGCTTACTGGAGTGGAGGGGCATTTATCAGGGTCAAGAAAGGAGTTAAAGTAAAGATTCCCGTGCATGCCTATTTCCTCATTACAGAAGGTGCACTTGCCCAGGCAGACCACGCTTTTGTACTTGCCGAGGAGGATTCAGAGGTCACATTCATTGAAGGATGTACAGCTCCACCACTGGCGAGGTTTTCTGCCCATATGGGGGCAACTGAAATATACGTTAAAAAGGGCGCGAAGGTCAGAGGAATTGTGCTTCAGAACTGGCCCCATTACGTCCACACGAGACCGTTTACGCATGCTCTGGTAGAAGAGGAAGGGGAACTTCATGTGGTTACCGCTGTTTTGGGTAATGGTGCATCGGCAGGCAGGTATGAGCTAATAGATGTCGTTGGAAAAGGCGGTAAGGCTGTTGTAGAAAGCATAACTTTTACAAAAAAAGAGGAAGTTCTTGGCGACTATATCCACATTAACCTCAAGGCACCGGATACCTCAGGTTTGATAATAACTAAGGGAGTGACAAGGGACCACGGCCAGAATACATCAGCCACAGTTATTAAAGCTGATAAGAATGCAAAAAATGCGAGGGGTCACATTGAGTGTGCGGGACTCCTTCTAACTCCTGGTGGCAAGCATGAAACCTACCCTGTGCTTTCATCCGAGCTTGGCAGTGTTCACCTTGATCACGAGGCTTATGTTGGCAGAATATCCGAAGAGGCGCTCGAATACATGAAATCAAGAGGGTTCACAGAAGAGGCGGCAGTAACATTACTCCTTAGAGGTTATATCCAGCCCATATTGAAGCACATTCCATTTGAATACGTGATGGAAATTATGAGAATCGCAGAAATGGTTGCTTCCGGGGAGGCGTGACGATGAAAAAGGAAATTGTGGAATTTTTAGATATTTTGAACATTCCAGAGGACGAAAGAGAATTTGTTCTTGGAATACAAACAGAAAAATTGCCAGAGAAGTACGAAAAAGCTAAGGAAGATTTTTTACGTCTTGGCGTGCGTTTTGAGTTGTACGATAAGCTACCCGGGCATTTTAAGCCTTTTGAAGATTTTGAAGAGGCAAAAGATTGGCTTAAAAATACAAAAGAATTTATACGGGTTGAAATCCCGGATGGTCTTGAGTTAACTGATCCCATGCCCATTTGCTGTTTTACGAAGGCACCTTCACCCGGTAACCACCATATCAATCTTAGATTTGGTGCGAGATCCAAAGCCACCGTGGTGGTTGGAAGTACTGTACCCAAAATTACGGGAGATAGCGAGATCAGGAGCAACATGGAGCTGAATGTAGGTGAGGAGGCGGAGGTCAACCTCGTGATTCTCAATAGCTTCAGGAAAGAGGCCAAGGTGTTCCCTCTGGTTAGAGGTAAGATTGGGCATGGTGCAAAGATAAATATGACAGTGGTGAACCTATTTAACGGCAACAAACATTCAAGTGATTATCAGCTCATAGGTGGTGACAGAGTTGACGTTAAGCTCAATGTGATTTCCTTCTCAAGAAACAGTGACAGGGTAGAGGATTCATACAAAATCACTCTTAAGGGCAAGAAATCCCATGCACTACTGAGTATCAGGGGAGTTTCCAGAGATAGTTCCTATCAGAGACACATTGCAGTGATAGAGGCGGATACAGAATCAGAGAAGTCTATAGGAATTGCTGATACTGCCGGATTCCTACTTCAGGACGAGTCAAAATTCGAAGTCTGGCCCTCTTTGATTGTTAAAAATGACAATATCCACCTTGACCACCAGGCCTACGTGGGGCACATTCCCGATGAGACTATAGAATATTTGAGGTCCCGTGGATTTACGCGCGAAGGAGCCATGTTCTTGATTGTCCACAGCATGATTGCACCACTAAAATCTTATCTACCACCTCGATTCCAGGATGAGATTGAAAAAATAGCCCGCTTATTGGTAGAGAATAAAATCCCTGAGATTTGATTTCAACACAGCCCCCTAAGAATGGGGGCGCTTTTTTAAATTTAATATCACTTTAAAAATGATATTTATGGAGGCGTGAGATGGAACTTTTAAAGAACAAAGAGATGAAAAAGGAGAAACTGAAGGAGATTTTGAAGGCAATCCATCACGGAGAATCTCCAGATGAGTTGGTAAGAAAGTTCAGAGACGTGCTTTCTAATGTCTCCCCATTAGAGATTCCTCTTGTGGAGCAGGAACTTGTGAAAGAGGGGATCAAGCCCACTGAAATTGCCAGATTGTGTGATATACACGTTCAGATATTTAAGGAATCTGTTGCAGGTTCAGGGAAGTTTGACAATCTTCCTGATGGGCATCCTCTCAAAACTCTGTTTGAAGAAAACAGCCAGATTCTCAAGGATGCTGAGGTGCTCAATCTATTCGTGAATTCACTGAGGAATGCCCGTGACGAGAAGATGAAGGCAGATATGCTTAAGAACATCAGATTCGTGATGCGCTCCATTGTGAATATTCCTCGAACCCACTACAATCGCGAGGAGCTAATTCTTTTCCCATATCTTGAGAGGCGCGGTTTAAACGCAGTTCCCAGCGTGCTCTGGAAGAAGCACGATGAGATTCGCGGTAAAATCAAAAAGTTTATGAAAATCCTCGAGCGTGAGGATGTGAATGAGATTTTCCAGGCAGGATATGACCTTGCAGAGAGTCTCGTGGATATGACTTTTAGAGAGAATAACATTCTTTATCCCACGGTTCTAAGTGTGTTCAGTGAAGGCGAATGGGTTGCTATAAAGGAACAGAGCGACAAAATTGGATACTACAAGGTTGAGCCCGGTGAGTTTAAGTCCGATGCCGAACCTGTTTATCCTTACCAGATCAATGAGGGAATAGATTTCAGCAAACTGCCTGAGCATATGCAGAAGGAGCTTATGGACAAAGGTGTGACTCTTGTCCCGGATGGTTATAAGATACCGACTGAGAACGATTTCAGGCTTGATACAGGCTACCTCACTCCGGAGCAGGTCAATCTGCTTCTGAATTACCTGCCAGTGGATGTTACATTTATTGACGAGCACGACAGGGTGAAGTTCTTTAGCTCAAGACACAGGATATTTGATAGGGCTGAGACGATTATCGGGAGACCTGTTCAGTTATGTCATCCCCCGAGTAGTGTGCATATTGTGAATAAGATTTTGAAGGCTTTTAAAACAGGTGAAAAGGACACGGCTGAATTCTGGCTCAATGTGGGCGATAGATTTATCCACATCCAGTATTTTGCCGTGAGAGATGAGGATGGGAAGTACAGTGGAACACTTGAGGTTACTCACGATGCCACTCATGTTAGGAGTCTTGAGGGAGAAAAGAGGTTGCTCGATTGGTGAATTAATCAGAGACGGAATGCCTCTTCCCCACAAGCCTCGCTTGTGGGGAGAGGCATTCCTCCTGGAAATTAAAGCCTAAGATGAAGGTATCTCGAGGCTGGCTCACCAAGTGAGTTTTACAATTCATATCATACGGAAAATTCTAAATAAGTAGCCCTGCAAGTATTTATGGGGGGAGAGAGGAAATTCTCAGGCAAAGTAAACATAACGAGAAGTGAAATTTTTGTAGAACATAGTAACAGTTTCAAACGAGCTCCCCATCAGTTGAATAAAATTGGTGTGGTTATTATAATTACTCCACCTCACGGGGCGCGTAGCTCAGCTGGATAGAGCACCTGACTGTGGATCAGGTGGCCGCGGGTTCGAATCCCGCCGCGCCCCCCATTTTTTATCTCAAAAATATAAATTTCTTCCGTTCAACTATCCCCTTCTTGCTCTCAATAACCATCATGTACACACCTGTGGGGATGTCCGGGCTCACCCTCTCAATAATCTCGTTTGAGGGTGCTCCGTAATGCTTTTTGAACACCAGTGCCCCGTTGGTTGATACAATCTTCAAATAATAGTCCGTTATGCCGGCAGGCTTGATAAAACTAATCGTCCTTCTAAAAACCCCCTGTGCGGTGTGAAGTGTCTGGGGTATTGTATCATGAGGTAGCGTATCATTTGGCAATGTATCCTGTGGCAGCGAATCCACAAGAAGAGGATATCTTATGGGAGTGTAGTGATACCTGTAATATGAGGTGTATCTCAGGTCGAGACCTGTAGTAGACGGGCCTGGGCGCCGATCAGTGGCCTGAAATATATACAGTCTTGTGTGTGAGGAATCAGCCCATTGATAGAATAAAACCACGTGATGGTGTGGCCTATTGATGGCATCTCCCATTTTTAGAGAATCGTAAGAAATAGGATGTGTGATGTCCGGGAGCATGGCAGTACTGTACTTGTGAGGTAATTGCCACACTATAGTTATTAAGCCTGAGCAATCCTGGCCTGTTGCCCATGAGGGATCACCACCATAGGATATGCAATCATTGTCAGAATGTGAGCCCGCCCTCTGTCCCTGTGCGAGCTTCGCGAGAAATCTCGTGGGGTCATCCCAGCCTCCAAACTCATAGGCAACTCCATGATAGGTGTGCCCAACCTGGTAATCGGAATGCCAATCGGGGCAGTATGGAACCGGTGCCGCATTTATTGAATCGCAAACCCACTCAACATTTGCATTGGAAAAGGCCGAATCAATCACCTCCTGCCTCGGAATAACCAGCATCAGTGCAATCAATAGTGCATTCACCATGTCACCTCCAGGATTTCAACTCCTTCCTCAAGATAGTTAACAATGTAGAGTGCGCCATCCCCCTCAATTCTGTAGGGTGGCCCATCCATCTGTGCAAAAAATATTGGCTCCCACCTGTATTCTTCTTTGCCATGTTTGAAATAAAAATTGCCACCTTTGAATCTCAAAAGTACAGGAATTCTACTGTTATCATAACCGACAACTGCTCCAGCCCTGGTATCCGTCGGGTCACCTTTGAGAAAATCCGACTTTGTCAAATTCCCTTTAAAGAGCGTAAAGAATGTTTCGATATTTCCTTTGTTTGCCGAGCTATACTTGATAAACATCACGTTGTTAGAGAAATCCTTGAGGAAATTTACAGAGGCCCCAACAACGGGAGCACTTACCCTGAGGACAGATTTCTCCACCAATTTACCATGCTCCATTCTTGCAATGGTGATGGAGTCCCAGTCTGAGTTCGCAAGATACACGTTCCCTTGCCAAAGCACGATATTGTCAAAGTATCCATCGAGTTTCCAGCTATCTTCAAAACTTCCATCCCTTCTAAAGAAAGCTATTCTTTTGTTGTAAATATCGAGGAATGCAATCCTGCCGTCTTCAACGTCAAATGCAAGAGGTCCCATATTGGGTCCTGCGTCCTCTTCCACCTTGAGCATAATTCCAAGCCGTCCATCTCCACTGCCCCACGGGATCATAAGGGTATCCACGTGCAGGCTCATGATTGCAAGCAAAATTAGTTTAATCATCATACTCCTTCCATGGTTTTTTGACCTTACAGGCTATTTTCAGCATCCGGTAAATGTTCTGTCCAAGTCTTCTTGCGTAAAGTACAGCCTCTTCATCCTTCCCTACGCTACCACGCCCCACTGAGTAAACCAGCGAATATGGAGTGATAAGCATCCCATTGTCATTGGCAAATGCCATAAGGTTGGAAATCACCTGAGTTGCCCCATCTTCCTCTGCTGCCACCACAAACCCTGCCACTTTGTTGTCAAGGAGTTTACCCGCGTTCTCCAGCGCAGTAAGTCTGTCAATAAAATTCTTCATAACCCCGGACATATTGTACCAGTAAACAGGTGTCGCAAAAATTATAGCGTCTGCAAGGATTATCTTGCTGTGCAAACTCTTCATGGAATCTTCCAGGACCCCCTGTGTGCAATTCTTAGGGTTACACAACTTTGGGTCATCTGAATAGCATCCCATGCAGAACCTGATGGGGTGGTCTATGAGATGAATGATCTCAATCTCCACCTTGTCAAACTTTCGGAGCTCCTCAATCACGTAATTCAGCAATTCCGCTGTCCTGCCTTCTTTTCTCGGCGAACCGTGAACAGCAATAACTTTAAAACTTTTGCACATGACTCCTTACCCTTTCTAAAAGTTCCCGATACTCCTCTTTTGCCCCCTTTAGATTTGCAGACCTCGGGGCATAAAATAGCACGAGGATATTTCTCGTCCGGATAGTTGTCATTGTTCTTTTAGAGTCGGAGATGGGACTGCCAAACCCTCCTCGCTCGTCAAATGCGGCAATCTTTTTGTGCAGATTAAAAATCCGGTTGTTAATTGCCTGATAACTCTCACCTTCTCTCCCAACTCTAATCTCGATTGGTGGACTGATCTCGTCGTAGTCATAGACGCCAATAGGGATTCTGTATTTCACCGAGATGTAATTATTGATATCAACCACAGGATTGATCGAAGGAATACTCTTTCCATTTATCAGACGTCTTATAAGCGCCTCTGCAGACGGCCTGTACCTTGAAGGATCAGTGCCAACAGCTTTAAAAATCTGCCTCATATCCTGAATTTCAGGTGTAACGAGGTCTGCTGGATCCGCAGAGAGGCTTATTAAAAGATGCGAAAAATCTGCACTTTCCATATCTATGTCGTGAGCCTCCAGGCTTTCCACCTGGAGCCCAAGTCCTATCAATTTTTCTTCTATTTTCATGGTACAATCCTTGTGCCTCCTTTTCCGTGGATTGCTTC
>WFZT01000097.1 GCA_015489415.1 Caldifarciminota bacterium
ATTTAACATTGCTGATGCTTCCATATCTGTTTCAGTTGTGTTACTATTATACCTGAGCCTGAAATCCAGCAAGGAGAAAAGGGATGAAGATATTACTGATTAGCCTTTTGTTCCAATTTTACGGTGTGGAAGGTCTTAAGTATGGAAACAATATATCCGGGTTAAACGTCCTGGATTCCCTTTACAACCCAGCGGTTTTTACCACAGGAGAAAACTGGCGGCTAAGGGTCCTGACCGAGTTTTCTTACGTCTCTGATTATCAGAGGGAATCTAAACTTGTTTATGACAGGTACAATACGTCAATTGGTGAGTTCACAACTTATGCCGGGACGTACGGATATCTCAAGCCCTCAAATTTCACAATCAGTGTGGCGAAGAAATTTATCAACATAGAAGCCGGATACGAGCTCCTGAGGTCCTACGAATATAGGTATGATAATTACCTGAGATCTTCGCAAAACAACCTGATACAGCACGACTATTTCATATCTCACGGTGGTTTAACCTCATACTTTGCGGGCTTTGGTTTAAAGGGCAGGATTTTTTCCCTGGGGTTAAAACTTTATAGAGCTCGTCGGGATATTGAAACGAGGACGAATTGGGAACTTATAGGTGAGGGGAGTGGAGACATTATAGCAAGATTCTTTGCCCTTTATGGGAATCTGGATATTTTCCCGCGCTTGAGAGCTTCCTTCTCCTATCGACAGGGGGGTCGCTTTATTTTTATAAGATTAATGAGGGAGTCCGTTTTGGGTCCATACATTGATGTTGCAACAGAGCTCCAGGGGGAGCTTTATGCGGGTCTGAGCTTTACACCTCCATCAAGGCTGGTGACTGAGGCAAGTTTCATTTACGGAAAAATCGGGGATTACCCGTGGTACAGAATAGGTTTCAGACATAATTTTCTTGATATTTACCCCTTTGAGTTTGCCGGCGGTGTATATGAAACGGAGGGTAAGAGCTGGATACCGTTTTTCACCGTTGGCGCAGGTGTTAGCAGAGGTAAATTTAGATTCTCAGCAGATGTTACCTACAGAAATCTCAAGGTATCAAGTGGCCAGTACAGGCATTACTATAGTGAAGTAACAGTTGGAACAAAAGTAATCTACATACCATGAAGCTTTTGATAATCTTAACATTTCTGGGCTTTTCTAAAGGCGATGTGGGATACAACTTCCTCACTCTCCCATATGGCTACGATGGTGCAGTTTTCGGAAGTGCAGAGGTGGTAAACATAAGCTCACCCTACGCTGATTTTTACAATCCCTCAATTTTCCCGAATACTAAGGCCTCGACTTTCGTTTCTTCCTATCTCGTTGGTATAAAGTACGGTGGATTTTCTTACGCAGTAGAGCCAGATTTAAGGGTAGGAGCCTTTTTTATCACCACAGGGGCAATTGATAAAACCAACGAAGAGGGTATAAAAGTAGGGACCTATTCTTCAAATTATATAGCTTTATACGGCAGGTATAGACCCATCAAAGACTTTGAATTCTATGGGTACACCTTTAAAACGGGGGCTGGTGTTAAATTGATTTATCAGGGGATTGATAAAGATAATTCAATAGCAGTTGTCGCTGACGCTGGTCTTCATGCAAAGATTACAGATTTGATAACATTCGGTGCTTCCGTTACCAATGCAGGATACGAAATCAAGCCTTTCGTTGAGAAAAGATATTTCCTCCCGCTCCAGGTGGTAACTGGGGTGAGCATGACACCTACGAGCAAATTGAAAATCCTTGCCTCTGGTGGATTTGAGCTTGGATATGGAGCTATTTTTGATGTAGGAGCCGATTTCAGCCCGATTGAACCATTATCAATTCGGCTGGGATATGCACTCAAAGGCAAAGATTTAAACACCGGGGGAACGTGGGATGTTTTTAATGGATTCTCAGCAGGAGTGGCAGTTTCCGTGAAAAATATTAGCCTGGGATACACTATTTTGCCCATGGGGGAGCTTGGTATAACACACTTCATTGGTGTTAACTTCTGATGGTTGCAATAAAAACCCTTGTTGAAAATAGAAAGGCAAAAAGAGACTACGAGATTTTAGAAACCTACGAGGCAGGTATTGTTTTAAAGGGCAGTGAGGTCAAGTCTGCAAGGCAGGGCCGAATTTCCATTAAAGATGCTTATGCTGATGTGAAAAACGGCGAGTTGTATTTAATCGACATGCATATTGCACCTTACAAACAGGCTGGAAGATTTGGACATGACCCTGAACGACCAAGAAAACTTCTGCTGCACAAATATGAGATAAACAGGCTTATAGGCAAGGTCAAAGAGAAGGGGCTAACCCTTATACCATTAAGAGTTTATCTCAAAGGCCATTTAATAAAGGTGGAGCTTGCCCTTGCAAAGGGTAAAAGGCAGTACGAAAAGAGGGAAGCCATCAAAAGAAGAATTATTGAAAAGGAAATTCAGCGCGCACTTAAATACGAAAAGAGGTAGCAATTCGAGGTTTCTGACTTATAATCTAAAAATCAGGAGGGAGTATCCCTTTAGGAGGAGTTAGAGATGTTGCCAGAATTTACAATTAATGATGAAAATCTCGATAAACAGAAAGAGCTGGTTTTGAACCAGATTGAAGAGAATAAAAAGAAAATTGAGGAACTATTAAAAATTGAGCCCAAAACTTACGAAAATTTTGTGAGACCATTCGAGCTGATGAACGAGAAGTTAGGAGAGCTGTTCACCCCTGTTGCGCACCTGAATTCAGTGATGAACTCAAAGAAAACACAGGAAGTCTATCAGAGTTTGATCCCAAGGATAACCGAGTATTACACAAATATTTTTCAGAATGCAGAGCTCTACCACGCGTTTAAGGAGATTTACGAGAAGGAAAAAGAACGTCTAAATCACGAGCAGAAGCGGGTTCTTGAGAATCTACTCCGTGACTTCAAGCTCGAAGGAGTGGCTCTGCCTGAGGAAAAACGTGCGAAGGTCAAAGAAATCAATATAAATCTCTCAAAATTGCAGAATAACTACGCCCAGAATGTTCTAAACGCCATAGACAAATATGAGCTAATCATTGAGAATCCAGAAGATGTTAAGGAGCTTCCAGAGGTGGACAAAAAGGCTGCAGAGATTGAGCGTGATGGTAAAACTGTATGGAGATTTACCCTGCAACAGCCGAGCTATCTTTCCTATATGACCTATGGCTCCAACAGGGAAAAGAGGGAGGAGTTATTCAGGGCCTATGTAACAAAGGCACCGGAGAATGATGAGCTCATCACACAGATTCTTGGACTCCGGTATGAAAAGGCAAGGCTGATAGGTTTCAAAAATTTTGCAGAACTCTCGCTCCAGGCTAAAATGGCAGATTCTCCTGACGAGGTCCTCTCGTTTTTGCGAAAACTTGCAAAGGAAAGTAAACCTCATGGTGAGGAGGAATATGAGGAGTTAAACGAATTTGCTCACAGGCAGGGATTAAATGACGATGTTCAAAGCTATGATTTCTTTTACTATGCCGAGAAGCTGAAGAAGGAAAAGCTCAATGTGGA
>WFZT01000098.1 GCA_015489415.1 Caldifarciminota bacterium
CATGGGTATAGAACTTCACTACCACTGGTTCTGGCGAATATTCCCCTGCATCTACCATTAATCTTATTCTCTTCTCCCCTGTCTTAACTTTTAAGGGCACTCTAAACTCAAACTCCCTCTCGATTTCCTCATCTCTCTTTATGATTGATACCCTATCCACTTTACTCTTGAAAAATCCATCAACCCATATTCCCACCCCATATGCATCTCCCTTGCCACTGTTTTTAATCACCACCCTCACTCTCGCCTTCTCACCTGCCTCAAATACACCGTTCCCATTCTCATCTTTTATATCAAATGCCTTCACCTCCAAATATGGGGGCCTCTCTGCTAACCCACCTCTCGGCTCTGTCTTTATGCTGACTTCGTCCATTGCCTCCACACTCTCTCCCCACTCGGATTTCCCCTTATACATCAGTCTGAAAGTCATTTCTCCCTTTGGTAATCCTCCTATGGCTTCTATTGGTATCCTCACTTTTGCCTTTCCATTTGCTGGAACCTTGGGAACTTTTATTTTCATTGGATACTTTACTAATCCACTGTAATCAGATGATATCAATTCAACCAGCAATCTCCCACCCACAGCTTTCGAATTTGCACTATTGCTCAATGTTACCCCTATTTCTCCTTTATCCCCTGCCCTCAACACACCATCTCCGTCTGTATCGGTAAAAGAGCTTGTTATAAATATATCAGGAGTATGTAACGTGTAAGTGCCTCGAGTTTTCCAAAATCCAAGATCAGCCCCTATCCCAGCATAAAACTTGTTCTCTGATATGCCTAAATTCAAATCCTGGCAATGCAAATACCCCATTTCTAAGCTAAAAATTGCTCCGTAATAAAAACTCCAATCTAACACGCCACTTAATGAGAAATAAGGCAAAAGTCCAGGCATGCTCCTCCTGTTTGCCAGGTTTTCATCCTTAAAATATCCAAATCCATATGGAATTATTTTAGCAATTAAGCCAAACATTAAAGGGTATCGATCACCCCATTTTGAATTTGATAAAGGAGAATTCAATATTAGATAAAGCGGGACCCCACCACCATGGAATACTGTTTGAGATTCACTTCCAGAAATCATTAAATATTCAGCAAGGCCTATTCCTATACCAACTCCTATTTTACCTTTTGTCCCGCCATTTATCCCAACAGCTATATTATATGCATCCATGGCTAAATACAATGGAACACCTATTGTAACACCTGACAAGCTAAGGTATTTCCAGCCTTTGCTTACACGTATATCTCCTATAAGAAATGCGGGCAATAAACATGTCAAGATCATTAACACTTTCAACATTTTCATGGTCTTACCTCCTTCCATTTTCTTACCGCATAGAACTACTCAAAAACACTAATTTTTAGAATCAAAGATTTTATAAATTTACCTCAACCTCACAAACACCTTACTCAAATCTCCCCTCACCATTGGATGTTGCTCACGGTTGTATAGTCTGACCGCCATGTATGAAACCTCCCTTACTAAATACTCCTCCATCTCACTTAATGTTATCTCCCTGTCTCCATTCTTATCCGCAGCTCCACCCATTCCCTTCATTAAATAATACGTAAATAACGAATGCCCCTTCTCCGGATACCACGACGCTATCTCCCCACTTGTATCCGTCGCCGTTATCACCGTAAACCTCCTCGGCAACTCACCTCCACCTACCCTCACTACACCCAACGGTGATGCCTTCGCTATCAACATCCCTCCCGGTGAACCACCTGAAAAGCACGCCTCTATTATCACGGTCACCCCACTTGATGGCACCTCCGATAAATTCCTGTAAAATAATTTCAATGAATACCCGCTCAAGTTCACATAACTCGGATGTGCATCCACTGGAACAAAATATGCACTCCTCGTTTCCACATCCGGTGCTCCATGCCCCACATAGTAGATGTAAATCTCTGGCCTCGTCCCTGGCCTCACCAACCTGTATAACTTACCCTTTGGGTCCTTCTCTGTCCCAAACCACATCTCAAAATCACTCTTCTTAGCATCCTTTATCACATATACATTCCTCTCCGGTATCCCCAGTGTCTTAATGAAATACTCCTTCATCACCTCAGCATCATGAAATGCATATTTTACCTCTGGCACATCCCTGTGCTCATAGTCCTTGTTCGCAATTATTATCCCTATCGCATTCGGCCTCCTGTATCCCTCTGGTATATTCACATCAACATCTACCGCCTTTGGTAAACTCACTTCCTTCCTCTTTGCTTTTACACTTACCACCTCCTCAGTTGTATTGGATTTAGAACCAATTTTGCTTACATAATCTTTATACACCCATCCCCCACCCTCTAAATAATACCAGTCGTTTTTATAACCTATTGAGGTAACGAGTGTCCCCTTCGTTAGCGTAGATACAGCCTTGAAACTATCTCCTGGGCCACTCCGTGCACTTGTCATGTTCGTTATTTCTAAAACTGCGTATTCAGGGGTATAATCTACTACAGGTTCCTCTATCACTATTGGTAATTCACTTTCTTTCCCACTTACGTCCCATGCTCTCACAGTCAAATCCATACCCGGTGTAATAGTCATTTCCTTTTCAAACGGATATGCATCTCTATAATTTCCCTTATCTACCGTGAAACTTACCCTTTCTAAAATTTCATTACCAAATTTTACTTCCTTTATCCCTTTGTCGTCGTAAACCACCCCTTTAAGATACAAATAAGGATCTTCAAACTTTTTAGAAATTATACGAATAACAGGTTTCATTACATCGGGTTTTTTAAAAGAGATGTATTTTTATCAATCCACCCTTTCAAAGTAGGTATTACTTTTACATAATATTTATCCTCCTTCTCTAAAAGCAATTTCAACTTAGTTCCTGCGGGTAATTTTGTTAATACTCTCCCGGTGGAGGAAAATAGAGGAGCATTATTTTGTTTTATAAAGATGAATTCCCTATTAAATCTTAACCTAAACTTCAATAGATATACATCTTTTCCTCCCAATCCATAGGATTTAGTCCATCCTGCGACTACCATAGTTCCATCATCTGTTATTCGTAAAGAATAGGCCTCTTCATCTTTTTTACCCCCATAGGTTCTTTCCCATATGATGTTCCCGTCTTTGTCCAATTCTGCCAAAAATACGTTTTTCGACTCTCCATACGCATATTTCCATTGATTTCCAGCGATTATTATTGTAGTGTCTTCGAGTACTTGTAAAGACCTTGAACTGGAGGAAACATATTTATATACTCCTCCAATATAATAGTTGGTCCAAATTGAGTCCAACTGATTATCGAATCTCACAACAAATGCTCCATTAGGTTCGTATGTTCCTGCAATTATTCCGCCCCCATCTTCGAAAACATATAAGTCATACCCATACCAAGACCCTAGAGCGTTCCGTTCAAGTCTGTTTTCCTTTAACAGGTTACCATCTCCATCAAATTTCCACAGAGTTATGTATAGGGCTTCACCTGCCAATAGTATGCCACCGTCGTGTAGAACTTTTAGAGCATATGCACCTTGTTCTTTTGCTTTTTTCTTAAAAATTTTCTGCCATACTTCATTTCCATTAGCATCAATTTTTAATAAATATATACCTGTAGTAAAAAAAGAAAATTTCACCCACCCCGCCACTACTATACTGTTGTTTTCTGCCACCCCAATTGCCTCGGCTACTTCATTTTTGCCCCCTTTAAACGTCCTTTCCCATATTTTGTTTCCATCTCTGTCTACTTTTAAAATGTAAACATCTTTCTTTACAGCACCAAATGACTTTGTCCATCCGGCCAGTATAATACTACCATCATCTAATACTTGCATATCGTTAGCTACATCATCATTACTCCCTCCATACGTTTTTTGCCATAATAGTTTACCATCTTTGTCCACCTTCACCAAATATACATCTTTGCCACCATTCCCAAATGATTTTGTCCATCCTGCAATAATGATGCTACCATCCTCCAACACTTGAACAGCTCTTGCCTCTTCATCCTCACTACCACCATAAGTTTTCTGCCACACAAGTTCTTGGGCATTCAAAAATCCAATAACCAATGCCATTATTGTAAAAATCATTTTAATCCTCATCATCAACCTCCTTTTAAATATTTGGGTAAACTGCACAACGTCTTAAACTTACCTCTAAAACATTTCCCAACCCATGAGAGCATTTGGGGAAATTTCAAGTTATTAGATTTTCCTTCTCCTTCTTTTCCCCACGCAAATTGTGCGTATGGGGAAATGGAGGATTTAGCAACATTTTTGGACACACTCATCCACTCTGTGGTCATATTTGTATAAGCGAGAATAAATAAAAAGCCTTCTTTTTTCATCTGAAATATTTTCTGTAATAAGCTCTGCGTCTTATTACCTTCCTGACATATTCTCTCGTTTCCTTTGGAGGGTAGGTTCTCAAAATTCTATAAACCATGTCAGGGTTTTGGGTGTCAATGTGTTCTCTGCGGATTAATTTGAGGACATTGCCCGGTCCCCAGTTATAAGAAGCAATTAAAAGATACTGCTCTGATAGATTATTGTCGAAATTACCGAAAAAGGTCTTTCTCATGTAATCAATGTATGCTGTCCCAAGCCTAATATTTATTTCAGGGTCAAAAAGCATACCACACGGGACCACTCTATCCTCCCCCTTCAGGTATCGATATGCCTCTCTCGCCCCATGCCTGGGCATCAACTGCATTAACCCACAGGCTCCTGCTTTTGACACTGCAAGTGGGTTAAAATACGATTCGGTATGTATGATGGCTGCTATTAATGCTGGCTCAAGCTTAAATTCTTCAGAATATCTTTCGATTAAATTTTTGAACGGCTTTATTCTCCTTCTTAAATGATCCGGTAACATCGCTATTTTTATCGCATATCTGTATCTTTTCACTCCATCGGGAGACAGTATGACTCTTTTCTCGATTTTGTGCTCCTTTAATAATTCTGGAGCATTCTTTTCATTTACATACTTTCCTTTCTTTGTTTTTACCTGCTCCTGCAATAGATTCATGTGAGATGGATTGTCCTTTGAGAAAACCTTCTTTAGTCTTTCAGTCAAATGTTTTCTTGCTATCCTATCTGCATCAAGGGAGTCAACTGGCACTACGGTTTCAATTTTAAGAAACCCATCCTTGAAATTTACAATACTACGGGATTCAGCATCCTTTGAATAGCTTACCCACTCTTTTCTTGTTGATTTAACAAACTCCCCCCAAATAGAATCAACCTTTGCCTCAAACGCTGTCCACTGCTTGTTTGTACCGGTGTTGAACTCTGACCAGGATTTATCTACATTTTTTTCAAATTCGCTCCACTGTTTATCAATATCTTGGGAATAGATTTGTCCCACTGTTAACATTATCAACACAATTACAAAATTTTTCATAAACCCTCCGCCAAGTTAATGTTTTAAGTCTGCTATATTTGTCTGAAAAATCCCGTATTTCTTGACTCTTGGAGCAATTTCCCACCCGATTTTTCTTTCATGTATTTCGTGCACGGGGTAGAGAAGTGTGGGAATTGGACACTTTCCGTTGAGGATATATTGTTTTGGTGCATTATTTGCCACGCACTTCGTGCGTGGCAAATAATGCACCAAAAATCTCCCTTTAAATAATCCTACAACTCGTGATCCTCCCAAAATACTCATCCAGCATCTCCTAAAATCCCTGACTCTTAAGTTTCTCTAATTCCCTGTCCGCTTCCTCGAGGAGTTTCGTTTTCTGCTCATTCTGGGCTTTTGCCATTTCCTCTCTTATTTTTCTCTGCTGTTCCTCTATCATTCTTTTGTGAATGCGTTCAATCTCCGTCTTTGGATAAAGGACGAGCACATATGCTTTATAGCTTGTCTTACTCCAGGCTCCATTTCTAAATTCCTGGCATTGCTGAACAAATCTTTCACGTGTATAAGCTTTGGAGATTTTGTTAGCGTTGATCTGTTTAATGGCAATTTCCTCTTTAGTGGCTGGATCGAGCACCTCTGAAGCTAAACCTTTTATCAAGAGGACTTGATCAACCTTGGAGCCACTGGTTGTCTGGACATAGGCTGATATTTTATCTACTACATCCTTATAAGCATCCTTCTCTGCAAGAGCCTCCGAGGTCATTGGCTGAGAGATCCCTACAAATGCGAGATACTGATCAGTACTATACTTTCCCCTATGAGTAACCCAATCTGGCTTTTCTGGAGGATAAGGCTTCCAACCATCCCTGTGAAGACATCTTATGTCACCTTCCTGCGGAGCTTTTAATGCCTTGCCACCTGTTGCACAGGCAGTCACAAAAAGTGAAAAAAATAAAATGGGAGCCCCAATTCGTAACAACTTTCTCATCAGAACCCTTCCTTCTTTAATTTTTCAAAATCTTTCTCGGCCTCTCTAAGTAGCTGCTTTCTCTGCTCATTTTTGGTCTTTGCTATCTCCTGACGTATCCTTTCCTGTGCCTGTCTTATCATGTCCTCTCTTATCTGTTTTATCACACTTCTTGGTAGCTTAACCATTGCATAAGAGACGTAATAATCATCTCCCCACGCGCCGTTGCCGAACTTCTGAGCATGTAGTGTGTAGTACTCATTAACATACATGGACTTCAGCGTGGCGACAGAAATCTCTTTCCTTATCACCTCTCCCACAATTGCAGGATTAACTATTTCATTACTCAGGTTTTTCTTTTTCGCCACATCGAGCATTTTTAAGCCTACTGAAGACTGGAAATATCTAACTATCTGGTCAAGAGCAGATCTGAGAGCGTCGTCTCTTGCATCACTCTCGGTAGCATACTTTCTCGACACTCCCACAAACACCAAGTTTTCCTTGTCAGAGTATTTACCGGGTTTATTTACCCAATCCGGCAGAACTGGTTTATTCAGTGTCCAGCCTTTGCCAGGAACTTCATATCTAATGTCACCTTCTTTTACCTGCGTCACTCTTGGGGCATTACAGGACATCCCTATCATTGCTATTCCAAGCACCGTTGCATACAATACTTCCTTCATTTGCTACCTCCTTTAGATTTCATTCTTTTTTTTATATTACCACTTATGGTAAACCTTCCAATTTCACAATTTCCATCTTTTCCCCAAAAGTAAATTTATTTTCAAGTCGTTGATACCTTGTGTCTTTATAAAAAGCTCTTCTCCTATTTAAACCACCGAGTGGAGAGACTTCTCTTCTGTTGTTTAAATTTACGGGAATAAAATCCCATTGCAATCTCATTGAGCTCTGAACCTCCATTTTACGAAAACCTGATCAAGATTTCCTATCACCTGCGGATGCTGTTCCCTATCACGCAATGCCACAGCTTTAATAGGAACTTGTCTCAAGAGATATTTTTTCAATTCATAAAGTGTCAATCTGTTATCTTTATTAAAATCAGCCTCCCCTTTTAATGCTTTAAGGAAAAAGTATGTGAATAACGAATGTCCAACTTCAGGGTACCATAAGGCTGTTTCTCCCGCTTGTGTTGCAGTTATTACTGTGAAATTCTTAGGGATTGAGCTTCTAACAGGTTTAACACTTAACGGGGATTCTAACTTAAAAAGACTTCCTCTGTCTGAAATTCCTGAAAAACATGCATCTATTATTATAGTGATTGACTTTGCCCTGACTCGACTCAAATTTCTATAAAACAAATCAAGTGAATATCCATTGAGGTCCACAAAATTAGGATGGCAGTCAACGGGGACAAAATAGGCAGATTTAGTTTGTATATCAGGGGCTCCATGCCCTACATAATAAATAAAGACATCGTAAGCTTCATTGTTCATCAATCTATAAAGCCTTCCCTTGGCATTAGATTCAGTTCCAAACCACAGTTCAAAATCTGTTTTCTTTGCATCTTTTAATACAAAAATTTGCTCAGATGGGATTCCTAATACTTTATGAAAGTAGTTCTTCATCACCTCCGCATCATGGAATGCATAAACAACTTCAGGAATATCACTATATGTATAATGTTTGTTTGCAATAATAATACCAATAGATTTAGGGTTTGCGTATCCCTCGGGGATATTTACATCTACATCGTTGTTGCCTTTTATCTCTGTTTTAAATCTATGGGAAACGTCTGTATTTTTACTATATAATTCTTCCTTGGGTGTAATTACGTATTGCTTTTCCGAAACTGTTCCAACAGGAATGTTTATAACTTTTGAAAAAGACCATAGGCCTGTATTTTCCATCACTTTCAAGTTCATAGAGATTTCAGTTTTGTCATATCCAGATGGGACAAAAAATGCCAAAGTTCCTTCAATTTCCCCTCCAGGCGGGAGATTTCCAAGTTTAACTTTTCTTTTTATCATCTTTATATCCTTACTTTGCGGAATTACCTCTATTTCAACATCCTTAGCTATCCCTCTGCCTGAATTTTTTAGTGTTATATGCATTTCAATTTGCTCTCTCGGCTGGATAGAGCCATCCCCATTTCCAATAGATTGACCGATGTTGTCATCATCAAATCTATAAGAAATCTCAAATGCAGGAGGTATTGGTGCTTGAGTATAAAACTCCACAGTTATTGGCTCGGGAGAATACTCGCCAGCATCAACATAGAGTTTTAAGAATTGCTTCTTTGTTTCAACTCGTATAGGGACTTTAAATTTAATTTCTTTTTTAACATAAGATTTCTTATCTATTTGACCAATGTTTATGTCTTTATTAATAAACCCTCTTAGTTTCAATCTGACTCCATAGGCTGGCCCTTTGCCACTATTGTAAAGTATAATCTTTGCAACAGCAGGTTCATCTGATTCGAAGACACCATTATTGTTAGCATCATATACGGCAAATTTATCAACATTAATAAACGGCGGGTAAAAATGGGAACTTTTTATTTTGAAATTCATATTCCTTGTGTGCCTTATATCATGGCCACAGAGAGTATAGAGACCAGATTTACTACCACTACAGTTCGCTTCTATTGCATATAAATATCCACTATTGTCTCCTACATAAACAATTCCATCGGGGGATATAAGCGGTTCGCTTTGAACTCTGGACCTTGTTTTATAGACTTTCAATATTTTTCCATGAGAGGAAATCTCATATAATCCATCCTCATAGCCTATAAAAATATTTCCATTATTGCAAATGCTGACATTGGAATAAATCTCATAGTCAAATTCCATGTACCAGCCTTCACCTGTTTTGATACTCAGTGAATATAGGTGATCTCCTAATATTGCATATATTCTGTGAGAATCAATCATTATCTCTTGTAAAAGTAGGTTTTCGTCCAAACTATTTATCTTGAGAAGTTCCCCATTGGATGTCAATTTATATAAATTAGTTCCAGAATATGAACGTCCGAATAAACCGTGATAATTGTATCTTGCAGTAGCGAGTATCATCCCCCCTTTTATCCATGGAGAAATTGCAATAACTGGCTCATCACCAATTTTTCTTTTGCTAATTCTAAATTTTCGTCCACTTTTTCTGATTTTATAAATATAACTTACATCCTCCTTTTTATTATAGCACCCAATTATAATGTTGTTATACACATCAACCAGTGGTTGAGTTAAAACTGTCATATCTTTTATAGACATCACTACTTTTCCATTGGGAGAAACTATAAAGAAGTTGTAATTCAATGGGCTAACACAAATATACCCAGTAGATGTTATTGCGATTCCCACTCCCGCGTTATGAGTTGAATCCAAGAAAATCTCCCAATTTTTATGCCCATTTATATCTATTGATGTTAAATAGCCATTTTTAGTCTGAAGATATATATTCCCGTGCTCATCGATTGAAGGAGAACTTCTCACTGAGCCCTTCAACTTGTATTTCCATTTCATTGTTCCATCTGGATAAATAGAATAAACATACCCATTGTTAGTGCCTACAACAATTGAACCATCAAGGTTAATAGCCGGAGAGTAATATATGGGACTACCAGCGTTAAATTCCCACTTTAAATAAGCAGGTAACTTTCGAGTTTTGGATTTATATTTAGAAAAAATTTTATTGTAATTTAAGATGAACAGCGCCAAAAAAATGGAGAAGACGATTATACCAATCAAAGCTGTCAAACTAATATCATCTGATGAACTACTGGAATATGAGGTAGTATTTGCATTTGTGGTATAGGTATCGTTGCTTGGGACAGAATTTAAATTCCAATTTTTTGTTAAATCAGGGGGAGTTGATCTAATCTGTGTAGGGGAAAATTCGTAATCACCGAGGGTGGAATATTTGTCTTTATTGTCGTCTATATCAATCTTATGAAATTCATTTTCATTAGAAGAGAGATCTGATAAATTGATTCCTTTCACCTCTTTGGGAGGCCATAGTAAACCAATATTATTGCTTCCACAATAAGGACATTTACAAGGAGGAAAGTAACAGTTAAAAGTTTTTCCACAATTAAAACAATGATAAATTTCACTCATTAAAAATCACCCCCAACGTCAGAAATGAAATGCAACGATCTTTCTATATGTTGTTTCAGTGATAGGAAAAGTAGTGCCAAAGTTATTGAATTTCCTGCGCTTTTTCGCTGATTATATAAAGACCGTAATTGGATGAAGCCTAAACCTGGAGAGGTTCCGGAAATAGTTAATAGCTTATAAAACAAAATGGCATAGCTAAGTAAATATGAGTAGAACCCTCCTATAACAAACTTTTTTTTAAAAAATTGTACAATAAAAATTTTTATTGTTTTACAGAACGCTTTCGTCTTTATAGAATGCTCGGCATTATTCCAAACTTTTATACCAATGGAAAGGTTGTTTTTTTTGGAATGTTGTAAAACTTTGGGTATATATACAGTAGAAATAGGTTTTCCATGATCATCAATTGTGATTTTAGTAAGTGTGTATTTTGTAATATCTCCCTCCGCCGAAGAGATCGCCAAATTCATAAATTGACAAGAGCTCATAACATACTCCCCTTTTGAAAAATTTTAATATATGGTTTGGGGATATTCAACCTAACGATTTTTCCCCAGGGGAATCTCGATCCCAGTCTGGAGCATTCCAATAACGTTAGATTTATAAAGAATCAGCTGGAAACTGTTGTAAATATAATTGGATTTCCATTTTGAGCGATTGCCAACGTAAAATCTAAGAATTACATTGGAATTTTCACAGCTATTGCATATTCCGGTCATAGCCTGAACCCCAACGAGAGAGCGGGGCCATATTCTGTAGTAAATCCCTCCGCTTAAGAGGTAAAAATAGTTCTCCGAAGAAATGAAAGAGTTAAGTCCAAGCGATAATATGCCTTCACTAAGTCCAAATCTATACTTTCCTCCAAGTGTAACAATTCCACCATCACTACCAAGCAGTAAAAGTGGGGCCTGGATTAAAAAGTCCTGATTGGATCCGAGGCCGCGTCTATAATAAATCTCGGGAATCGGCAACAAGAGAAAACCGCTGCGTATATATGCAAAGGGTATCCCTACACCCAGTCTGGACTCACCCTTATCGAGAATTTTGGGGTCTTCATAAAGCCCAATCCCCATGCATCCCTCAAGAAGGAAGGTTACAATGATGAGAGGAATCCATTTTTTAACCATGCCAGCCTCCTTTTGTTCGGATTTTAAAGGATTGGAGTTGAAAGGGCAAAAAGTGGTGGGAAGTTTTAAAAGGGGGGCGCACACGAAGTGCGCGCCCCCCAAAAAAAGTTTCCTCTTAACCCTTCAAAAATTACAGAAAATTTTCGGTGTAACCTCCCTACTCATCACCTTATTCGAGACCAAATTTTCCTATTGTAAAACTCGTAGCCCCCTATTCCAAAGTTCAATTAGAGGTTCCAATATTCCCGGCTGAGCCCGATTTCCAATCCATGCACTGAATGTCATATAAGCCCTGTATTTTACTTAATTTTCGTTGACATTTCCGTCAATGTTGCTTAATTTATTAACGCACTCAAGACTTATCCCGTGAGGTGATGCTGTATTGGAAAAGTTTAAGGTTAAAGATAACATTTGTTTGTTTACTGAGAAATATTCGTACAACAACACGTATGTCAACGTGTATCTTGTGAGAGATGAATCACCGGTGCTCGTAAACGTTGGGCCACCGGAAAAAAGTAAGGATTTTATGGAAGTAATCAGTGAATCCATACCTCTTGAAGAGATAAAGATTGTTCTCCTACTTGACAGCGAGAGGGAGCACGTGGGTGCGATTCCTGCCTTTGTGAGTAAGTTGCCAAAGGCGAGGTTTATTACCTCCTGGCTGAATTACGATCTCATAATAAACTACACTGCTGACATAAAACTCGAGATGATGCGGGAGAAATGGGTGCTGAAATCTGGAAAGAACAGGATTAAGTTCTTTGAATCCATGATACCAACTCCTGAGTCCCTTTTTGTTCTCATAGATGGTGTCCTCTTTACAGGAAGCGCTTTTGCTCTCGATTTAAAAGATGGACACATTGATGAGAGTGATCGGATGGAGGATATAGAGGAGCTTTTCCATCTTTATCGAAACAGGGCACATAAAATTGGTGAATACATGGAAAAACTTGGGGCGCATGAAATTGAGGCCATTGCGCCAGCACATGGGCCGGTTTTAAAAGGAAACGTGGGGGATTATATAGAAAAATGGAAAATACTGAGCAATACATTGAAAGGGCAAGAGAAAAATTAAGAAATCTTAAAGACAAATTCAGATGGTTGAGTCGTCAGGAGGTTGCATCTTTACTGGACCATACTCTCCTCAAACCCTACGCTACAAAAGAAGACCTCAGAAGATTTCTTATTGAGGGCAGTAAGTACAATTTCGCTTCGTTCTGTGTAAATTCTTATGCCATCCCGATTCTTGCGAAAATTGCGAATGAAGAGGGGATAAATGGCACACTATGCTCTGTAGTGGGATTTCCACTTGGTGCCTCATCCTCAAGGTCAAAGGCATTTGAGGCATCGGAGGCCATTAAAAACGGTGCCACTGAAATAGATATGGTGATAAACATAGGGCTCTTGAAATCACGAGAATTCAAAGAGGTAAGAGAAGATATCGAGCTTGTTAAACGAGAAATAGGTAGTAACCACGTCCTTAAGGTAATTATCGAGACCGCTTATTTGACCAATGAGGAAAAGATAGATGTCACCAGGCTTGTTATGGATGCCGGTGCAGATTTCGTTAAAACTTCTACTGGATTTGGTCCATCAGGTGCCACGGCCTTTGATGTATCTCTTTTGAGCGTTGTGGCAGATGGAAAAATAAAAGTGAAAGCTGCCGGGGGAATTAGGAACTATTACACAGTTTGCGCTTTTCATGCGCTTGGTGCCGAAAGAATAGGGGCCTCTTCGAGCATCAAAATAATGGAAGAAATTTAAAAACGGGAGTAAAAGCTCATGCTGGATGTAAAAAAGATAAAGAGAGACTATAAGATTTCGCATGTAACCAAGTGGTTTGTTCTTGCGGTACTCGTCGGGATAGTTGCTGGTTTCGGCTCTGCCGTTTTTACATGGGCAATAAAAATTACTCAGGAATTTGCCATTGAGAGATTTGCCCACTACAAATTCCCCATTCCCTTTGGTGAAGCGGGCAGGGAAACTATCAGAATTGTTATGGGGGACCCATTCTTGCTGTTGGTCTCTGTCACCATTGGTGGGCTTATTGCTGGTTTATTGATCTTTAATTTTGCACCGGAGGCGGCTGGTCATGGAACAGACGCCGTGATTAAAGCGTTTCACAGATATAGAGGATATGTGAGACCCATTGTACCCGTTATTAAAACCATAGCTTCAGCAATTACGATTGGAACCGGAGGGTCTGCCGGCCGTGAGGGGCCTATTGCACAGATTGGTTCAGGATTTGGCTCGTATCTGGCGACAAAATTGAAGCTCAGTGACAGGGACAGGAGAATACTGCTCATAGCTGGTGTTGGTGGAGGTATTGGCTCTATTTTCCGTGCCCCTCTGGGAGGAGCGCTTTTCTCAGTTGAGGTGCTGTACAAGGGCGCTGATGTTGAGACCGAAGCGGTAATCCCATCCATTATTTCAGCAATCGTGGCTTATGCAGTTTTTGGATTTTTTGCCACCTGGAAGCCAATTTTTATAACCCCGAAATATAGATTTAATGTCATGGACCTCATATACTTTGCCATAATTGGTGTGGCTGTGGTTCCTGTGGCTTATCTATATGTGAAAACCTTTTACTTCACTGAGGAAAAGTTCGAAAAGCTACGCATTCCAGCGATATTTAAACCAATGATTGGGGCTGCACTTGTGGGGATTATTCTCATTTTCCTACCGCATGTTGCAGGGACAAGCTATGGATGGCTTCAGCTTGCGATGGTAGGGAAAATCGGCATCTGGATGATGCTCTTTATATCACTGGGAAAAATCATCGCCACATCCTTGACCATAGGCTCTGGTGGCTCAGGTGGCGTCTTTGCTCCGTCCCTCGTTATAGGCGGTATGTTTGCAGGAATGATCGGTAAGCTATTTGTCCATATAGACCCGAGAATAACTGACATTTCTCCGTTTATTCTGGTTGGGATGGGGGCCTTTTTTGCTGCGGCCGCCAAGGTGCCCATTGCCACGATTGTGATGGTGGCAGAGATGACCGGAAATTATGACCTTCTTGTTCCAATTACACTTGCTGCATCCCTTGCATTTCTGATTTCAGGTGACTGGACCATTTATCACGAGCAGGTTCAGACTCGCTTCGACTCACCGGCACACAGAGGAGAGTTTATTGTGGATATCCTGGAGGATATCAAGGTCAAAGATGCATTGTCATCGCCGCAGAAAAATGTTGTAGAAATTCCTGAGGATATGAAGGTCAAAGATGCGCTGAAGAAGGCCGCTATCAGAAAGATCGCCTGTTTCCCTGTGGTCTCAAAAGAGGGTGATCTCAAGGGGGTACTCTATACCGATGATCTGAGGTCGGTTGTCTTCGGAGGAGAGCTTGAAAATCTAAAAGATATTTTAATTGTGGGCGATGTTGTAAGGGATAATATTCCGTATCTCACACCAGAAGACAGCCTGCAGAAGGCATTGAGCATTTTTATCAAGGAGGGTGTGGATGCACTGCCTGTCGTTTCGGAGGATGGCAAAAAGTGTATTGGCATACTTACCCGCCACGATGTAATGAGCACTTATGACAAAGAGATGGTAAAGCGGGTGGAGAGAAACGTGTGATAGGGGAAAGTTTTTGATTTATCTCAATTTTGGCCTAATTTCTTGACTTTTATAGGGGGTTGATGTTTAATAAAAGGCAGGAGGTAAATGATGGAAAAAATACTATTAATCGGTGAGAATGAGCCTTTCCTGGAGTCAATTTCCAATGAGTTTGAAAAATTGGGTTTTAAAGCATTTACTGCAGGAGAGGAGGATGAGGGATTAAAATTCATTACATCCGAAAATCCGGATGTAATGCTGCTTACATATGGGATAAAAAGGTTTAATCCGCTGAAACTTGTCTTCAAGCTTAGAGAAGTTAATCTACTTGCAAAGCTCGTTTATCTTCATCCAGAAAATATAAATCCAACACCTCCAGATGAGAATTTTTACATTTTTGTGCCTGATTCCTTATCGCCTGATTTAATTGTCACGAAAATTATCGAAGCCATAGACGATAAAAGTCCTGTTGGCGAGATGACCATCAAAGACGTACTGTGGCTTCTCAATTTTGAGAGACGTTCCGCTTTTATAAGGATTTTTACAGATGAGAGCGAGGGTGAGATAATCGTAAAAGATGGGGAGCCTGTATCCTGCAAATTAGGGATAGATACGGGAGATGAGGCACTTTCAAACCTTGTCAATCTTGAAACCATAGCTTACGAGATTTCATGGGATATTCCGGAAGAGGTTGAACGTAACGTAACACAGAGTATAGAGGCTTTTCTTGGGAAGACATTTGCTGAAGGTAAAGAGGAAGAAGAGCAAAAACCCAAAGATTTTGAAGACCTTTCAAAAGAACTTGAAAAAGACATCGAAGATTTAACACCTGCAGAGCCGGAGGAATTTTCACTTGACGAATTCCCATCCTTTGAGGAGGAGAAGGAAGAAGCAGGTGAAACCTGGGACCTTGGTGATCTTGAAGATATTGGAAAAGAACTTGCCGGTGAGGAAGAAGTAAAGCCTGAAGAGCCTACGGAACCTGTTGAGGAAGACCTATCGTCTCTATTGAGTGATGAGGATATCTTCAAGACAGAGGAAAAGGAAGAAGGTCAACCAGAAAGTCTCAACCTTGAAGAGCCAGAGCTCCCATCAGACTTCGAATTTCCGGAAGAAATCACCTTTGAGGAGGAGAAACCTGAGGAAAAACCTCAGGAGGAAAAGGAAGAAATCCCCGGATTAGAAGAGATTGGAGAGTTTCCAGAGGAGAAAAGGGAAGAGCCTGAGCCGTTTGAGACAGTTGAAGAACATAAGGTAGAGCCTCCGACAATGGAGGAGCCCGTAAAGATACCTGAAGAATCAATACCGGCCCCTGAAATTCAAGAGTCTGAAGAGGAAAAAGCTGTGACACTGAATATTGATGAGGCCCTTCAAAACAAACTACTGGACCTTTCATCAGGAATTGCTGGACTCTCGTCTGTGGTGGTTTTAAAAGGAGATGAAGTTGTCTCTACTACTTCAGAAAGGGATGTGGATGAACTGAAAGAGTATTTCAAAGCCGGGGTTGATGAAGCATACTTTAAGGCCGGCGAAACCCTCTATGTTCTAATCAGGGCTGGCGAGTTATCATTAATCGGGAAGTGGAAACTTGCCACACCTGGCTATGCACTTTACATGGCGAAGAAACTTTTGAGGGAAATTCAGTCCTGATTCTTTTCTAACTTTTTGATTTCTTCTAAAAGGGCCTGAGGAATTTCTTCCTCTTTGACCTTTCTTATAATTTTGCCCTTTCTGAAAATTACGCCCCGCCCGGGTTCAGCAGCCACTCCGACATCGGCATCCCTTGCCTCTCCCGGCCCATTTACCTCGCATCCCATGACTGCCACCTTTATGGGCAGTTTGACTCCTTTTAAGATCTCCTCTACTTCGCCCACAATTTTTAAGAGATTTACACGTGTCCTGCCGCACGTGGGGCATGAGATCAGCATTGGGCCTCTCGAGCGAATTTCCAGGGCCTTGAGAATTTCCCAGGCAGCCCGGACTTCTTCCACCGGGTCAGCCGTAAGAGACACCCTTATGGTATCTCCTATCCCATCAGCAAGGAGTGCCCCAATACCAATGGCGGATTTGATTATTCCCGTGTATGCAGGACCAGCCTCAGTAACTCCCACGTGAAGTGGGTAATGAGTTTTGCTGGCAAGCATTCTGTAGGCTTTGATAGTCATCGGGACGGATGCTGATTTGACAGAGATAACAATGTCCTCGAAGCCCTCATCCTCGAAGAATTTTACCCATCTGATCGCACTCTCTACCATGGCTTCAGCTTTTACGCCACCATGCCTGTCAATCAAATCAATTTCAAGAGAGCCTGAATTTACACCAATCCTGATGGGAACTCTGTTCACCTTCGCCGCCTGAATAACCTCACGAACCCGGTCTTTGCCACCAATGTTGCCTGGATTGATCCTTATTTTGTCTGCACCTGCCTCTATTGCAGCAATAGCAAGCTTATGGTTGAAATGGATATCTGCTACAAGTGGAACATCTGGAACAATTTTTCTTATTTCTTTAAAGGCCTTGAGGTCTTTCCACGTGGGGATCGCAACTCGCACAATTTCACAACCTGCGTTCACCAGTCTATTGATCTGCTCAACTGTAGCATCAATATCATGAGTGAGGGTTGATGTCATGGATTGAACAGCAACAGGATGATCGCCACCAATGGTTATTTTCCCGATTTTAACTTCCTTAGTCCTCATCGCCGACAATCTCTTTAAGATTAACGATCCTTTCTCTTCTCATTCGCTCAGCTTTTATGATGCTTATAACGTTATCGGTGGCAACTTCACGAATGTCGTTCAAAACGATGTAGTCGTACTCGTATCCCCATTTCATCTCCTCTTTTGAGAGAGCGAGACGGAGTTTTAGTTTTTCAGGGCTTTCTGCCCCTCTCGAGATGAGTCTTCTTCTCAGTTCCTCGATCGAGGGGGGAAGCAAGAAAACACTGACAACATCTTTTCCGTAAAGCTTTTCGAGGGCCCTTTTCCCATGTATGTCGAGGTCGAGAATCACGTCTCTCCCCTCTTTTAAAGCCCTGTCAATAGGTTCCTTCGGCGTGCCGTAGTATTCGCCATAAATTTCGGCCCATTCAACAACTTTCCCTTCGTCTATCCATTTTGCGAAAGTCTCGTGTGAAACAAATATGTAGTCTTTACCGTCAACCTCTCCGGCTCTCTTTTTACGAGTTGTTGCGGAAACAGAGTAAAAAAGATCATTCATTTTTTGGAGCACCATCCTCACGATGGTAGTCTTGCCCGAGCCGGATGGTGCGGATACGACGATCAAAAACGGACGATGTTTTATCATTCCACGTTCCTTACCTGTTCCTTGATTTTCTCCACTTCTTCACGCATAAGGATTGTGTATTTTATCACATCGACGTCAACGCTTTTGTTTGAAAGGGTGGTAATTTCCCTGTGAAGCTCCTGACTGTAAAAGTCCAGCTTTCTACCTACTGGGTCTTTTGAATTATTGAGAATTTCATCAATGTTGTGAATGTGGGCCTTTATCCTCGAAATTTCCTCATTCACATCCAGCTTATTGGCCCAGTAAACAAGCTCCGTGCTTAGTCTATTATCGAGCTGTGCATCGTCTCCCAGCTCCTCTTTAAGTTCCTCAAAGGATTCCCTTATCTTCTGTTTCCTTCTCTCAATTTCCTGCTCCTTAAGCTGCTCTACCTGTTTGAGGTATTTTGTAAGATTTTCGAGTTTAGCCTTTATATCCGCCCTTATTTTTTCACCCTCTGTTTCCCTTGATTTAATCATTTCATCTATGGCCCTGTCAACGAGTTCCATCACCTTTCCGCTGTCTTCAAGCTTTTCGGCATCTTGCCTCTTAATGACTCCAGGCAGATCAAGGAGTTTTGCCACATCCACTGTGTACTTTCCCTTGACATTCTTCTTCAAATTTTCAAGGATGCTGTTGAGGAGGTCAGTATTTATTTCGAGCTTTTCTGAGTAAGTCGGAAGCTTTTCTACTTTGACCTTGATTTTCACAAGTCCGCGTGAAATCTTATCACGAACACGTTTCCTTATATCATTCTCAAGGTGTTCAATGCATTCAGGAAGGTAAACATGTAGATCAAGGAATCTGCTGTTAAGGCTAACAGCCTCGACAGTTATCTTAAAATTTTCTATGTCATCCTGGGTCCTCCCGAACCCGGTCATACTTCTAATCATTCTACTGTCACACTCTTTGCAAGATTTCTTGGTTTATCAACGTCGCAGTTTCTCAAAACGGCGATATGATATGCCAATAATTGTAAAGGAATTATGGAAAGAATTGGAGTGAATATCTCAAGTGTCTCTGGAACATAAATGATTTCCTCACCAAATTCCTTTACTTCCTCGTCACCTTCAGTGGCGACGATGATTATTCTACCACCACGGGCCTTTACCTCCTGGATATTGGAGATGGTTTTTTCATAAACTGAGGTTTTCGGTGCGACTACCACCACAGGTAGATTTTCGTCAACCAGAGCAATGGGGCCATGCTTCATTTCTCCCGCTGCGTATCCTGTCGCATGAATGTACGAAATTTCCTTAAGCTTTAGCGCACCCTCGAGAGCTGTGGGGAAGTTGATCCCACGACCGAGGAACATGAAGTTGTTGGCGTTGTAAAATTTCTCTGCGATATGCTGAATCTGCGCCTCGTGGGATAGGACGACTCTCATCTTTTCAGGTAGTGTCTTAAGCTCATTGACGTATTTCTTGAGCTCATCATCCGGAATATAGCCCTTGAGGTATCCGATCTCGAGGGAAAGCAGGGCAAGAATCAGAAGCTGGGCGGTGTAGGCCTTCGTTGAGGCAACACCTATTTCAGGGCCTGCGTTGATATAAATCACATAGTCAGATTCGCGGGCAATGGTACTTTCCTGGACGTTGATTATCGAAAGCACGTCAAGTCCATTTTTCTTGGCAAGCCTCACTCCGGCAAGGGTGTCTGCTGTTTCGCCCGATTGGCTTATGGCAACCACCAGTGTACGGGGATCAAATACTGGATTCTTGTAACGAAATTCAGAGGAATATTCAGCGACACTTTTTACCCTCGCAAGATCCTGGACCATGTAAGTTCCAATCATGCCGGCATGCAAGGATGTGCCGGATGCCTGGATGTAAAACTCATTTTTATTGAGAAGGATACGTCTGAGGTTAAAATCCTTAAGAATCTGGGGCTCGCCGGATTTCAGGTAGCTTGCGATATTTTTCACGAAAACTTTGGGCTGCTCATGAATCTCTTTGAGCATGTAATGAGGGAAGCC
Source organism: Caldifarciminota bacterium (assembly GCA_015489415.1). GTDB lineage: Bacteria > Hydrothermota > Hydrothermia > B15-G9 > WFZT01 > WFZT01. The sequence continues at coordinate 20,318 of WFZT01000098.1, forward strand.
CTCTTTTTCGACCATGTCGGCTTCCCAGGTGATTTCCTTTATCTCTTTTTCTCTGGGGTTGCCTTCAAAGTCATAAATTTGAAAAGAATTCTGGCGTGCAACAACGATTTCGCCATCATCAAGTGTGATAATTTTTTTCGTATGAGAAAGGAGGGCAGGAATATCTGATGCAAAGAGCATCTCATTTTCACCCACGCCAAGGATAAGGGGTGATGCCATTCTTACACCAATGATTTTGTCAGGCTCAAGGGTGGAGATGACTACAAAGGCGAATGCACCTTTTAATTTCTTAATAGTTTTGAGGATCGCTTCCAGCATGTCTCCGTCATAATTCTCTTCAATGAGATGTGGAATTACTTCACTGTCGGTATCTGATTTAAAAACATGCCCCCTTTCTGTGAGTTCTTTTTTGAGCTCAATGTAATTTTCAATGATGCCGTTGTGAACAACTGCAATGGTGTTATTGCAATCTGTGTGAGGATGGGCATTTTCGTCGGTGACCTTTCCATGGGTTGCCCATCTCGTGTGACCAATACCAACATTTCCCTTTATCGGCTTTCCATTTACGAGAGAATAGAGGTCAACTATTCTCCCCTTTCTTTTCCTGATGAAAAGCTCCCCCTCATGGATTGCCGCAATCCCCGCAGAGTCATAACCTCTGTACTCAAGTTTTTCGAGACCCACGAGGATTACGGAGTCTACGTCTTTATTACCGATGTAACCAACAATTCCGCACATTTTCCCCTCCTCTTGGAGCTGGATTATGCCGGAGGAGGGATTCGAACCCTCACGGTATTTGGTACCAGCGGATTTTGAATCCGCCGCGTCTTCCAGTTCCGCCACTCCGGCACGTTTTGCGTTTATTATCGCTTACCCACCCTTTTCCTGTCAACTGTAAAAAGGTGGATGAAAAAGTTAAAAATACCTTATTTTCAAATGAAACTTTTCCACCCAATTCCTTCCTCAAGTACAAGTCCCTTCCCAAAGAACTTTTACTATCTTAACAATTTGCTAAAGCCCCCTTTCGGGACCATCGTATTCGTGGTCTGTGGGGTGAATTTTTCGCATGGGTTTCATTCTGGTCTGCTCTTCGTGCACATGCGCAATTATTCCAGGAGTTCTTGACATGATGAAAAATGCATTCCCGAGCTCAGGTGGAAATCCAAGCTCACAGAGCACAGCGGCAATGGCACCATCGACATTTATTGGAAGGTGTTTGCCAAGAACCTCTTCAAGTGCCTTTTGAACTGCCTTTGCAAAAGCCACGTATTTACCAGAATATCCAGTCTCCTCGGCGATCTCAAAGAGTTTTTTCGTTCTCGGATCATTTGTGTGGTATCTGTGGCCAAATCCAAATACCTTTTCCTTTTTTTCCTTTTTTCCCTTAACCATTTCAACAGCTGTTTCTTCAAGATTCTTTCCCGTCTCCTCGGCCCTCTTTACACCCTCGATATAAAACCTCATCGCGTCCTCAATGGCACCTCCGTGGTATCTATAAATCGCAAGGATTCCACCGGCAAGGGCAGCGTTCAGAGGTGATCCAGTCGAGGCAATGGTTCTTGCAGCAAGAGTTGAAGGTGGTGTCGCACCGTGATCAATGGATGAAACTAAAATAGTGTCTATCATTTTACCCGTTTTCTCATCTGGCAGTTCACCTTTTAGCACAAGATAAATGGCCTGAGCGAAGGTAACTTTCCCCATCAGATAATCAATGGGGTAGCCCCTCACAGAAATCTTGTTGGGTTCAATCTTTGTAATTGATGTTTTCCAGTGAAGTTCACCCATTTTCATCCTCCAATTTTTTCAAGAATTTCTTTTGTAACCTTTGGAATGTCCATGAAAGATTCAACCACGTGGGCTCCGACTTCTCTCAAGCGTTTAACCTTACTCTCCCACGTGCCCCTATTTCCTTCAATGATTGCACCAGCATGGGAGAATCGGGTGCCGGACTTTGCAGCCTTACCCCCTATGAAGGCCACAAGTGGTTTGGTAAACTCACCCTTTTCAATCAGATCAGCGACTCTTTCTTCCTGAGTGGTTCCAATCTCGCCAAACATCACGACAACTTTTGTCTGCTCATCCTGCTCAAAGAGTTTAATAACCTCAGGGTGGGGGAGTCCTACCACGGCATCTCCACCCACGTGAATGATTGTACTTTCACCAAGTCCAGCCTTTGTGAGGTAGTATGAAATTGCCGAGGTAATACCGCCACTTCGTGATGTGACTCCCACAGGACCGGGCTTAAACCACTCTCTTGCTGATGCAGCCCTACCGCCGATCATTCCAAGTACTGCCTTACCAGGTGAGAGGAGTCCAAGTGTATTTGGACCAACAAATTTTGCTCCGGTCTCCTCGGCCCTCTTTGCGATTTCAAGAACATCATGAATGGGCACTCTATCAGGTATTAAAACAAGCAATTTAACTCCAGCCTCAATTGCCTCGAGGGCTGTTTCCTTTACCGCGGGTGCCGGCACAAATACAACACTTGCATCAATGGGTCCCACCGCGTCCCATGCTTCTTTAACCGTATCGAACACAGGAATTCCGTGGACTTCCATACCTCCCCTTCCAGGTGTGACTCCTCCAACTACATTTGTCCCATACTCTTTCATCAATTTGGCACGGGCTGACCCCTCCCTTCCTGTAATTCCCTGAATGATAACCCTCGTCTTCTCGTCGACCAGTATTGACATAACATCCTCCTTATTTGACCGATTTTAAAAAGTAGCTGAACGTGAAAAATGTTATAACACACGAAACGAAAGTTCCAGCAATAAGCTGCATTGCAGTGTGCTTTTTGAGGTAGTACCGGGCCCATAAAACCGGCAGTATGAAAAGCAATGCCCACCAGTATCGAGTGCCAAATACTACGACCACTGCCACCATGAAAGCGGTTATAGAAGATGCATGCAGGCTTATCTTCCAGAAAAAAGTAATCGTCATCATCACAAGACCAAGAATAACGTAGTTCACCATCGCAACTGTGAGAACACGTGGGGCATTAAGTTCGTAAAG
>WFZT01000099.1 GCA_015489415.1 Caldifarciminota bacterium
ACATCAACAGTCGTCAAATCCATGCTGATAACACCGACGATCTTCGCCCTTTTTCCATGAATTAACACCTCACCATCCCTGTAGAGTGCTCTTGGATAGCCGTCTCCATAGCCAACCGCAAGTACCGCTATTTTCATCGGCTTTTCACTTTTAAATCTGAATCCATAGCCTATTCCGCGTTCTGGTCCTATGTCTCTGAGCTGGATAATCCGCGCTTTCAGAGTAAGAATCGGCTTCAACTCAGGCAGATTCATCGAAGGAGAAGGTGGCAGGCCAAACATAGCGATCCCCGGCCTCACCATATCAAAAATGGCCTCTTTACCAATGTTAAAAATTGCCGCGCTATTCGCGGTATGAATGAGGTACCCCTTGCCCTCAATCAGCGGCAATACCTCTTTTTTGAATCGCTCCAGCTGCTCTCGGGCAAGCTCCGGCTCGTCGTCTGCTGTCGCATAATGTGTGTAAACTCCTTCGAGCTCAAATTCTGGAGAATTCTCCACAAATTCAAGGAGTTCTGGGAATTTGCCAATATCCACACCGGTCCTGGTCATACCAGTGTCAACCTCTATATGCACCTTTAGCTTTTTCCCCTCGGGAATGAATTTCTTTATCATCCTCACCTGTTCCATGTGGCAGAGGGTTATTCTCAAGTTTCTTTCGAGAGATTCTTCAATTTCCCATTTCTGGAATTTCGGGCCAAGGACAAGGATAGGCTTTGTAACTCCGGCTTCATCCTGGGCCTCGATGGCCTCTTCAACGGCAGCTACAGAGAAAAAGTCAACTTTGTCGTTTAGCCTTTTAGCGACTATTTGAAGGCCGTGTCCGTACGCGTTAGCTTTAAGGAGTGCATCAATTTTGGCACCACCAGCCCTCTTTTTAATAACCTCAAAGTTATGATCGAGCTCGGTAAGGTCTATTTCGGCCCAGACTCTACTCTTCCTCATGGCCCAGAGTGAATGAGAATCCAACCCCGTAAATCGCTATGTTCTTCTTCTCACCAAAAAGCATCCCATAATTAACAAGAAGGTTAAACCGCATCCGCTGGGCGGAAAACAGCTTTAAAGCGCCGTTGGCGATTAATCCGGCCGTGAGCTTTGACTCCTTGCCATTGTACATGAGGCGGGAAAATGAACCGAGGTTGTATGAAACATTCAGGAAAATCCCATCATACCCAAGGAGTGCAAATGGGTAAGCACCAAAAGTCAGGCCAATTGATTCGTAGGAGACTCGATAGCCACTGTTTCCGAGACCTGAAAAGTTGTATGCGGTTCCATTGAATCCTACCTCAAGTCCCTGCCAGAGTTCGTGGGTGTAGCAGGCTCCCACTTCAAAGCCGCTTTTTACCTGATTAGCGAAGTCTCCAGTGGGAATCCCGTAAGTAAAGCCGAGATCAAACCTTCCAATGGTGAGCACAAAAAGGGCAATCAGCACATTCATGTGGCAAATTATTTAGTAAATCCTTTCAAGTAGTCAACGAGTGTGATGGCACGTCGGAAAAATCATTTTCTATACTCTACATTTGTGAAACATCTGGGGCCAGGTTTTCCCTCCCCCACTTGCAAAGCAAGTAGGGGAGGGTGCCAGGAGGGGGTATTCAGCTTGAAAATTAGAAATTCAAGATAAAGTCAATCTGCTGCTAAGTTGAAGGCTTAGTTGTATCTTCCAATTTATTCAGGAAATTTGATATATGTGACCCCTCTCCTTTATCCTCTCCCCGCAAGTATTTATGTGGGGAAAGGAGTTTTTGTGCTTGGGAATAATCCCACAAGCTCGCCAGTTTGCTGATGCAAGTTTCACATAGAGTCGGCTTAGAGTTAGTATTTACAAGAAAACTAAAGTTCGAAACTGAAGTTATGTTCCCCCTTCATTTCTTGCGCCTGTGTCGTAAAAATTCCTCATAATATTTTTCCAGGGTATGGCTCCCTGTTTGGGGTGCGACAAAATCATTCTGCATAGCTGTCAGGAAAAACTTCGCAAGAGTATAGTAATGCTTATTGAAAGGGCGAATCATTTCTACAAGTAGTTTCAAAGGAGTCACCGGGATACTCGTAATCTTTGGTTCCCTGCCAATCACGGAAAATGCAAGCTCTGCTATTTCTCGATATGTGTAAATAACAGGGCCGCCGACCGCTATTTCTCTTTCCCCTTTCTCAGCAGCATCAACACAAACTTTCGCAAGGTCTGCCCCATGAATTGGGTTAATTTTATTCTCACCTTTTCCAATCAGGTAAACTCTCCCGGAGAGTGCCATATTCAAAAATTCCGTTGCATCAGAAAAATAGCCTGTCGGCCTGATTACAGCATAGTCAATTCCAGAGTTTTTCAAATCTTCCACAAATTTTTCGCGAGCTTTAGCAATTTCAAGCTCTGAAAATAGGTGGGCATTAAAGGCCGATACAAAAATAAATTTCTGGACGCCTGCATTTAGCGAGAGTTCTAAAATATTTTTGTTTCCACGATAATCCACATCCCAAAAGCTAACTTTATCCCTTTGCCTTGTGATCCCAACAGAAGAAAACACTATGTCTATATCATTGCACAAACCCTGTAAAGTACGGGGTTCTGTGATTTCACCAATAAAAATGTCATCAATGTAGTCTTTAATAGGGGGCTGTAAGAAAGGGCCTACTTCCTCGAGTTTATTGAGAGATTTTTCCCTCACCAGGACTCTAACCCAATATCCTCGTTCTTTGAAGTCCCGCGTAACATATTTTCCCAGATAACCAGTGGCCCCGGCAACTAAAACCTTCTTCATTTTACATCACCCCGATTTTCATATGATACGGCAAGAAAATGCCCTAATAAACATCCAGCTCAATAAAACTTGTGGCGCTCAAGCTCTTTTGGTCCTGGCACTCGCAAGGTTTTACATAAAGAAGAATAGCACGTAGGTTATTCCCCCGGTTATTAGCAGGTATGGTATGGAATATTTATGAAAATCCAGGAATATCTTCCTGTTTTTTGCCATTCTCAGAGCAATGATGTTTGCAAGAGACCCGATAACAATGCCGTTTCCTCCTACGTTGACACCATAAGAAATCGCATGCCAGTTATGGCTGAATTTCGAAACGAATATACTTGCTGGAACATTACTGATCAATTGAGATGTTGCCACAGAGAGCCAAAAGACATTCCCGGGATGGTGCAGGTTTACCATGTGAACAAGACTGACTATAAATGGAACCGTCGAGACTATGTGGAAATCAATAAACATAACAATGAACATTACAAGGAGAAGCCAATCCGTTTTAAGCAGAACTTCTCTGAAGAAGATAAGGTAGAGCAGGAAAATTATCGGTAAAACTAACTGACTTTTTCCAGCATCCAGAGAGACCAGGTAAATTACTATGAGCACAAGGGATGAATAAAACAGAGACCTGGTGGGGTTTAGATCATTCTCAATCCTCTCTGAAAATTCTACCCTCTTATCTGGAAAGGAAAACCAAGCAAACAAAAGAAGGACTAAAGCAAGAATTAGAACCAGCGGGGACATTTTAATGGTAAAGGTTATGAATGAAATACCCCATTGATGCCATAGAAACAGATTCTGAGGATTACCAACAGGTGTTAAAGTTGACCCCACGTTGGCAGAGATTGCTTCAAAGATTACCAATTTGGACACATCATTTTTTATCAGACTCTGTACGCTTATCGTCAGCGGAATGACGATAAAAAGCGTTATGTCATTGGTTAAAAACGTGGATAATATTGCAGTTAATAAAATCAGAAAAACGGCTAATCCTCTCTCACTCCTCAATCTTTTTAACATCCTCCTTGAGAACGCGCGAAAGAATCCGCTCTCCTTTAAACCGGTGGTAAGGATCAAAAGACCTGTGAGGTCTATTATCGTTCTCCAGTCAACAAAATGATGGTAATTGGATATCTCTCGGGGATACAGGATTGCCAGAATTACAAGTAAAACCAGCGTTGCAAATAGAAAAATATTATCTCTTATCAAATCCTTTGCCGTTTTCATCTTTGATTCAAAAGCTCAGAAATTCTGCTTTGTTTTACCTATATTATAAAATCTACTCGACTTTGTCCGATTAAACAATTTTCTGGTTTATACCCAAATCATTAGATTTTTTGAGTAAACTTAAGTGGTTGTGCGCCACGCACGAACGTGCGTGGCGCACAACCACTTAAGAAGCCACACTTCCAAACACACTCATTTGCCTCTCATCTAAAGGAACAAATATTTCATTACCACCATTTACGAAACCACACTCTGAAAAACGTGAAACGTCTTAAATCGCCTACCCCCCACTACCGATGAATTCCTGCGTATTTTCTCAGCCTGTCTGAGCATCGGATACGATGTGACTCGCAAAATTTCACGATCTTTTTAGCAATTTCTGCGTAGTATTTTCTATGATCCTTAAATTTCTTCACCTCAGGATTGTAGTTCCATCGGCCAAAACTAATCTCGTCCACAAAATTTATTTTCCCGAGTAGCCTTTCGACTTTTTGAGCTTCCGGGTCAAGATTGGGCGTGGGATACGGCTCCATGTTTACCCATGTTCTGAATCCCGCATCGTGCATTTTTCTTAGTGATTCAATTCGAAGCTCGTAGGGGGCCGAGAAAGGCTCATATTTCTTTTTAAACTCTGGATTAAGGGACACGAGTGTTATGCCCAGTTTGTTTTCCCGCAAGAATTTTTCGTCGGTAAGCTCATCAGGGTAGAATCCCTTTGTCAGGGCTGTTACAGGGATTCTGTGGGCGTTTAAAAGAGCTATAATTTCAAGGGTCAGTTGCTTGATTTCGGGGAATAAATCGCGCCTCCTCATATCATACATAAAGGGATCAGTCGAAAGGCACATGGTAACGCGTTCAGGCCTGTACTTTCTGAGCTCCTTTCTTAGAAGTTCAAGTGCGTTACAGACAATCCTGGGCCTTATCCACTCCTCGTAGCTTTTTACCCTTCCAAATGACTTTGCCATCATGAAGGCATAGCACGGGAACCTGCACCCGTGGGCGCATCCCTGAACATGATTCAGGGCCCATATGTTTTTACCGATACCGGAGCGATAAAGCAGGCTTTTCCTGTAAACGCAGTTATCTTCAAATCTAAAAAGGCTCAATTCTTCCATTTTGAAAATTATACACCGCCAATTGTCGCTGATTCACTTTGCCATTATATTTTTCAGGCATGAAAAAAATCTTACTCTCGCGAACTGATAGGCTGGGTGACCTTGTTCTCGCAATTCCACTTGCGACTGCGCTCAAGAGAGGGGGAATCTACGTTGGATTCCTCGTGAGAAAGTACCAGGCCCCTTTACTGGAACATCATCCCGATGTTGACGAAATTTTATTCATTGAAAAGGTTAAACCACGTGATTTAAAAAAATTCGACGTATTTATCGATGTTTTTCCAAGGTTTAAAACAGCTCTACTGGCATTCAGGGCAGGTATAAAAACAAGAATTGGCACGGCGTACCGACTTTGGAGCTTCCTCTACAACAAGAGGGTGAAGCTACATCGGCGCCCCTCTATAACCCATGAATACATTTATAACTTCAAGCTCCTGGAGCCGCTTGGAAATTTTGATCCTGTTAAACCCCGCTTATTTGTCACAGAAGAAGAAAGAGACAGGGCGAGGGAGCTCCTAAATGGGCTAAAAAGGCCCATCATTGCTGTACACCCTCTTGAAGGTGGAACGGGCCCGGATGTTGATATCAGCGTATATCGCCAGATTACTGAATATTTGAGGGCAAAAGGTATAAACGTTATACATATCGGTCAGAAAAAATCGGAGAGCCTCAAGGTTGACCGTGACCTTGGAGGAGAGACAGACCTAAGAACCCTGATGGCAGTTATCTCAGAGGTTGATTTATTGATTTCGCCATCCACAGGTCCCATGCACATTGCAAATGCCCTCGGCACACCCACGGTTTCATTTTTTAAAGGAACCGGTGCCGTCCGCCCCGCACGATGGGGTCCATTATTTGAAAAATCAAAGGTTATCATAGGCGAATACGACAGCGATAAGAAAATTTTAAAAGTTAACATCGAAGAAGCCTTGAAGGTGATCTCTGGATTTCTGTAACAGATGGGGCCTTTGCATTATGCGGGAAAAGACTTTGTCAACAGAATTCTAAACGCTCCTAAAGCCTGAGAAGCAGTGTAAATATGAAGCTGCATCCTATTAAAGCATTGATGTAACGCGTTATTTGATGAAGTAATGGCATTATCTGGCACTTAGTAGTAAGTGATGTAAGCCCTCACCCCTTCCCTCCCCCACGAGGCGAGAGAGGGAGACTTATAGATTTGATTGAAATCTTCGAGTTGTAGCCCCTCACCTCATTCCTCTCCCCGCAAAGAATTTACGCGGGGAGAGGAGGATTTCCTATGTGTGGCTTATTGTCTCCCATAAATTCGATGCAGTCCTCATTCAGGTTAATTTAGATGGGCACGAAATATTGAACAATTGTTTGGGTGCGGAAGAAGATTACTCACGGGGCGAGTGAACCAAAATCTAAAATAACCATCCCCTCCCCCACAAGCTTCGCTTGTGGGGGAGGGGTTCAGGGAGGGGGTATCCCGCTTGAAATCTTAAAAATTTAAACCCTTACCTTATCTCCTCCATCAAAACTGAAATTGCCTTCTTGAGCTGGGGGTCACCAGTTGTGTTGTCGTAAATCGGTGGATTCTCCACATAAATGTCCGGCTGAACTGGACCGAGCTCCAGACTTTTCCCATTGAGCCGATACCAGCCTTCACTCGGGACACGGAAAACCGTGATTCCATCAAATAGAGTGATATTGTTTGTCCCTATCACAGCACCAAAAGTGGGTGTTCCGACAACCTTACCCAGTTTGAGCTGCTTGAAACCTGCAGGAAAAATTTCAGCATCTGAATAACAATTGCTGTTGATAATCAAAACCACGGGCTTATCCCATGAAAAGAGCGAACTGTACTCTTTTTTCTTCTCACCTCTTTCCACTGAGTAAAGATAATGGGTTCTTCTCAAAATATTGAGAATAATGTCATGGGTGGAGCCTCCTCCATTGTAGCGAATGTCAAGAACAAGCCCCTTTCTGTCTCTCTGAGCATAGAGTTCCCGCTTAAATTCCTTCACACTCTCCATATCCATTGCCCGGATATGAATGTATGCGAGCTTGTGATGGGAAACACTATCCACAAACTGTTTGTTGGCCCTCACCCACTCTTTGTAAATCATTCTTCTAAGTTTCCAGTAAGAAATTGCCTTAACTCTCAGCGTATCGGTTTTTCCCTCATGGATTCTGACAATTTTTACCTTCTTTTTCCGCTTCCCGATGAGTGCACTGTAGTAATTTTTGATGGTATCTAACTTTACACCGTCTATCTTTAGCAAAACATCACCTTTTGCAATACCCGCTTGGTATGCGGGAGAATTGTAAATCACATGCAGGACTTTTATTCCCTTCCTGGTTTTGGCCGGCACAATCCCGATTACCCCCGATTTTTCGCTAAATTCATCATCACTTCCCCAGATTCCGAGGTGCGATGCGTTTAGCTCACCAAGCATATACCTTACGAATTGGTAAAAGTCCTCATTTTCGTAGGCATTTCTGGCATAAGGCAGATATTTTTTAAACATCTCCTTCCAGTTGACACCATGAAAGTTGGGATCGTAGAAACCATCATTAAGTGCCCACCAGAGCTCTTCAAAAAGGGCCTTTCTAAAAGCTCCATTGTGAACCAGAATCTGCAGATGGAAGGGCATGGGTTTGGAATTTCCTTCAAAGTCCGATTCGAAAATCTCACCTTCTCCTGTGAGGTAGTAAATCTTTTTGCCACTGAAAAAGAACATTTTGGGTTCGACGTTGCCTTTTGTAATTCTTTTGACCCTGTGCCCGGAGAGGTCTGTCATCCAGATGTCATTTGAGTTTAAGTCCTCTGCCTGAATGAGAAAGTTCAGTCCCCATTTATCGGCAGTATAGTAGTTGTAACCTCCCTGGAATTTGTAAATTGTCCGGATTCGGCTACAGATATCGTCAAAGTCAATCTTTACCTCAGGTGCAGATTTCAGGGAGTCCTTGAGAGACTTGAAGTATTTGGCGTCTTTGTCGGCATCTTCTTTCCTCAAAATTACATATTTGATAAAAAGATTTCCCTCTTCATCTCTCGAGGCAAAGGAAATTCTTCGGCCATCATAAGACCACATAGGTTTGTAATCATCATTTGGGTGGTCTGAAATATTGACCGGAGCCATGTTGCTGTCAACTTTAACCACATATACGTCCTCCCTCCACCCGAGAGCGGTTCGGGAAAAGGCAAGCCATTTTGAATCCCATGACCAGGAAATCCACAGCACATCATTAAAATCCGCTATTTTACGACGATTTTCCCCATTTGCATCCATCACCCAGAGGGTTCCCTGTCGGGTTTTGTAAGCTATTCTTTTACCATCATGTGAAAACACCGGATTTTTATCGGTAAAAGGGGTATCTGTAAGTCTTGTGAATTTGAACTCTGTGGCATTCACAAACAGGCTATCCCCCACCGGGTCCACTTTGTAGATGTTCCAGTTGCCGTCTTTAAGGGTCGTGAATGCAATCTCTTCTCTCGCTGGATTCCATGAGAGGTCTTTTTCAGGTTCAGGTGTGTATGTGATTCTTTTTACCGCGTGAGTTTTCGTATCCATAACGTAAATATCACCAAAAACTACAAATGCTAATTCTTTCCCGGATGGTGACACCTTTATTTCTGTGGCATTTTTCGTGAGCTCTTTATAGTAGGGATCAGAGAATTTCTTATCCATTGGGGCTTTAAATCTCAGTGTATCGAGCCTGCCAGAATCCACGTGGTAGAGGTAAAGCTGGCCAAGCACGGTGAAAACAATAGTGCGGCCATCTTCAGAAATCTTAGGGTCAAGGACTTCGTTTTTAAAGTGTGTAAGCTGTTTAACGTGACTCCCATCTGTGTTCATCACAAAAAGGTTGCCGGAATTTTCTCTATCGTTGTTCGAAACGAAATATATTTACATGGGGAATGCGTCTCTGCCGTCGAAATGGGTTAATCTTTTCATAAACTTTGCATCTTTCCTCATAATCCAGATGTCCCGATTTGCAGGTCCACGGTATTTTCTACGCCATGAGTTTGTGAATCCCCGCTCAAAGATTAAAGAATCGCCGGGGCCAGGGATAATTCTATTCATGAAAAAGTTATAGACCCTTTCCGGAGTTCCACCTGTGAGCGGAATTCTGTAAATGGCTCCCCCTGAATTCTGTTCGCCACGATGAAAAGTAAAGGTAGTTATCTTTGATGAATTGTGGGTATTCGTATCCGGGGTGATAGGTTAACCTACTAGGATTCTTGCTCCCATCAGATGGCATGACGAAAAGGTCATAGGAGCCGTATCTGTTGGATGCAAAAACGATTTTGCTGCCATCAGGGCTGAAGATGGGGGCTGTGTCATAACCCTTTGAATCGGTGAGTCTATGGGCAATTGAGTCGCCAACACTGACTTCCCATAGGTCACCCATATAAGAAAAAACTACTCTCTTGCCATCAGGTGAGACAGCGGGAGAAAAAGCGAAGGTATTTATCGATACGAGTATCGCCATCAAAAATCCAAGCATTTCTCATCAACCTCCAGATTTTTGAAAATTATAACGCCACGAAGACGACCAGAGTTAGGGGTTGTAACTCCCACACCTGCATTAGGGGAGAAGCGTGGGGTGAGTTGATATGCCTCCATTTTTGGGAAAATGGGGGCATATCAAAAATCCTCTTTTCGTGTCAAAGATGAGTTGCAGTAAAGTATAGGGATATGGGTAAGTGGATCTTTTAAGGGAAGAGATAACATAAAAGGCTTTCCCCAGGGAATCACCAACCTTGTTTAAATTCTTATTCCTGAGCTTCTCTTAACTTTATAACATCATCAACTTTTACACTTTTCCCATCCTTTATCAGATAAACCCTATTACACAGAAGAAGTGGTTTCTGCCTGTGTGATACTATTATTACGATCATATTCTCAATTCCCCGGATTACTTCCAGAAGAGCCCCTTCACTTTCTTCGTCAAGGTTAGAAGTTATTTCATCCAGCAGCAAAATATCCGGGTGTTTCAGATATGCACGTGCAAATGCGATCCTCTGCTTTTGCC